>JBGTBZ010000115.1:0-4964 GCA_041749155.1 Phycisphaerae bacterium | reverse complement strand
CGGGCGCGCTGGCGAAGGCTTGTCCTCCGGCGCCAGCTCGTAGGGATCATCGCCGGGGTCCGGCTTCATTGGCCCAACGATACAGCAAAAACCTGGCGTCGGTGGACGGGTGTGTTTGCGGCCACTCCGCCGCCCCTTCCTTACCCGTTGGCGGCTCAATCCATCGGCGATTCCCCGTGGCATGCGTGAAACGCTCATGATTGAACAGACGATCGGCGGAGGCGGGCCACGATCGCGCCGAAGCGCGGGTGATCGCGGATCGCATCGATGTCCGTGTCGTGATCCAGCCAATTCAGGGTGCCGAAGCCTCCATCCGTCGCCTTTTCCAGCGCATCCAGCGCCCGGTCCCGGTCATTGGCAAGTGCGTATGCGGCGGCGACGTTATAAAGCAGAAGCTTGTCTTCAGGATCGATTGCAAGCGCGCGCTCAACCCATCGCAATCCCTCATCGCGCCGACCGATCCGCAGCAGACTCTGGCCGGCCAGGTAGCACGCCCGCGCGTGACCCGGATTTACCGTGGCCTCCCGGATCGCGCCCTCGACCTCTCTGCCCGCCGCCTCCAGGTAGTCCGCTTCGCGCCCGAGACGCTTGTAGCATCGCGCCAGATAACTCCACGTCTCATAGCGCTCCGGGTCCAGCTCCAGCGCCTTGGCGAAATGGTGCGCCGCAGACTCCATCTGTCCCTGGAGGAACAGATGCTCGCCGTAGGCCTTGTAAACCCATGCGGACTTCGAGTTGAGACGCAGGGCCTCGGCCAGCTCCCCCTCGGCTTCGGCGGGCCTCCCTGTCCAGCTATATGTCGTTCCCATAACTGCATGGGCCTCAGCCAGGCTCGGCGCCAGCTCGACGGACTTCCGCGCCGCGTGCTCCGCCGCGCGATACCTTGCCGGATCGGCACCGCAGTTCGTGTAGATCCACAGCTCCGACCCCGCGATGCCGGCGTACGCCAGGGCGTAGCCGGGATCGGCTTCTATTGCGCGGCGATACTGGCGGATCGCTTCCTCCACGGTGGGCCGTCGTCCCTGCCGGGCCAGTGTCCGCCCACGAAGGTAATACTCGTACGCCTCGAGGTTCTGCGTGGTGCCGGCCACAAGGCGCGCCCGGTCCTCCGGTCCGAACACACCTGAGAGTCCCTGCACGACACGCTCGGTGATCTCCTCCTGAATCTTGAACACGTCGTGGAGATCCCGATCGTAGCGATCCGACCAGGTGACAAATCCCGTTGCAACCTCGACAAGCTGCACGGAAACGCGCAGGTGCTGACCGGCTCGGCGCACGCTCCCTTCCAGCACGGCGTCAACGCGCAGTTCGCGGCCGACACTCGCTGCGTCCGAGCGTTCGCGCGGGCGCATGGCCGCGCTGCGGGAGGCGACGCGGAAGCGATTAAGGCGGGTCAGGCCCGTGATGAGCTCGTCCGCCAGCCCATCGCAGAAGTAGGCCTGCTCCGGATCCGGACTCCGGTTTGCAAAGGGAAGCACCGCCACGCTCTTGAGCTGCACACTTGACCGCGGCTCATCGCCGGGACCGGAACGCCGGGCACGAGGTGCGGCGGCGTCCACACCTGCCGGCGGCAGCGTTTGCGCCTCAGCCTGCTGCCTTGCCTCCAAAGCGCTTCCCAGGTCGTGGACATCGGGAGCGCGGGCCGCCAGATCCTTCGTAAGCGCACGGTGAATCGCCCCTGCGATGGCGGGCGCGATGCCCGGGCACTTCTGCGACAGCGGCGCCGGCTCATCATGCAGGATCGAGCGAAGCAGCGCTGCCATCGTCTGGCCGCCAAAGGGGGGCTCGCCTGAGAACATCTC
This sequence comes from Phycisphaerae bacterium, assembly GCA_041749155.1. GTDB lineage: Bacteria > Planctomycetota > Phycisphaerae > Tepidisphaerales > Tepidisphaeraceae > JAEZED01. The sequence goes on along the minus strand of JBGTBZ010000115.1, from coordinate 3,162 downwards.
GTACGCGATCGCACCAAGCGCCCAGACGTCAGCGCGATGATCGACGGGATGACCTTCCACCTGTTCGGGGCTCATGTACGCGGGTGTGCCGGCAAGCGCGCCTTGGGCCGTCAGGTTCATCGCATCGCGACTCTTGGCGAGGCCGAAATCCAGTAGCTTCACTTCGCTGCGCGTGGTGATCATCACGTTGGCCGGCTTGACGTCACGGTGAACGATGCCCGCCTCGTGCGCCCGCTCCAGGCCGCGCGCGATCTGCGACCCAATGAACGCCGCCTCGCCCGGCGGCAAGGGCCCGCGATCCAACACCTGCCGCAGCGTCTGCCCGTCGTAGCAGGCCATCACGATGAAGAGCTGCCCCTCGTGCTCACCGATCTCGTGGATCGTGCAGATGTTGGGGTGGTCAAGAGCCGAGATCGACTGCGCCTCGCGCTCCAGACGCGCCCGCGCCTCGCTGTCGGAAGCCATTGCCGGCGGCAGGAGCTTGATGGCCACCTTCCGTCGCAGCCGCTCATCCTCGGCCCCGTAAACAACGCCCATGCCTCCTGAGCCAAGGCGATCCAGCACGCGATACTTCCCTATCCGCTGGCCGATCATGAGAACCGTGCGAATGGTAGCAGACGGGCGCGCCGCGGGAATGGACGGGGCCCGCAGGCTTCACTCCCCCACCGCGCGCTTCAGCGCCTCGCTGTCGATCTTCACCATCCCCATCCCCCGAACCAGAAACGCTCGACGCACCGTTTGTTAGTCACCGTCGCGTTCGTGGACGGGCCGCGTCGTCGGTGTCCAGGGGTACTCCCGGTTCCTGGCGCCACTGCTCTCGCGCCGCTTCGCACTCCGTGCAGACGTAGATCAGCCCACGCTCCTGGGAGTAGTGCTCGGGTCCGTAGTCGATCCCCGCGTTTGGGAAGAGCGTCGCGCGAGCTTCAGCATATTCTGGGGTGGGATCGATGTCGGCCTCGAGCCCGTAGACCTCCCGCGTCTCCATCTGCTTCTTGTGCACGTCGCAGATGCCCTCTCCACGCCGCCAATCGGAAGAAGGCTTGCGCTCGTGGAACGGCCGCGTCGTCGGCGTCCAGGGATTCGCCCGGTACCCCTTCTGATCGAAGGAATAGTCGTCGCCTATGTCGTCAGACCAGGTGATCAGCCGGCCATCTGCATCGAAAACATATCCCGCCGGACCGGACGGGAGCAGGGCCCCAGTGCGCGAGGTTGCAATCGTGATCGGTTGCCCGTTCGCGACGGACTCGTAAAGCTGGTACGAATCTCCGCACCAGGCGGCGAACGATCGAAAGTCCGTCACATGCCCCGGGGGCTGGGCCCGATTCTTCGCAATCACGTCCCACACGACAACGCCCAGGAATAAACCGATCAGCACGCCGATGACGAGGAGGTTGCTTCGCCACAGGGATCGGCGCGGCGGCAGTCGGACTGCGTTCGACATGGGGACCTCATAGGATCGTAGCCAAGCCGTTTATGTGGCCAAGCGCCCGGCCTCATTCCCCCACCGCACGCTTCAGCTCTTCGCTGTCGATCTTGACCATCCCCATCATCGCCGTCGTCGCCTTCTTCGCACGCGCCGGATCAGGATCGCTGATCATCTCCATAAGAATCTTCGGGTTGATCTGCCACGACACGCCGAAGCGGTCGGTGAGCCAGCCGCAGGCCTGCGGCGTGCCGCCTTCGAGCAGGCGGTCCCAGTAGCGATCCACCTCCTCCTGCGTGTCGCACTCCACGTAGATGCTGATCCCCTGGCTGAAGCTGAAGCTCGGCCCCCCGTTAAGCGCGACGAACGGCCGGCCGAGCAGCTCGAAGGCGACGGTCATCACGCTCCCCGCCGGCGCCAGCGGCGAGCCGGAGCCCGCCTGCCCCTGGCCGAGGTCGGGATAGCGGGTGACCTGCGTGATACGCGAGTTGGGGAAGATCGAGGTGTAGAAGCGCGCGGCTTCCTCGGCCTGGTTGTTGAAGGTCAGGAAGGTGGTGATCTGGGGCATGGGGGATGGTACGCGCGGCGCCACTTGCGCAGACCGCCGCCCTCCTAATGCGAGATGCCCTGTCACCATAACGTAGGGCCGATCAGCGGCCGGCGCACGACCGGCCAACGAATAACAGGGTACCGCTCCCGCCGGTCCGCTGCATTGGCGCGTTATGCAGCAGCTCGACCGCCGTCAGTTCAAGATCGGCCATAGATGCGTGAACGCGCAGCCGACGCCGTTAGCGGCGAGGAACAGCGCCGGCTGCCGACGTTCACCCTTACCAGCACACAGTAGCCAGAGGAGTGAGATCAGAGTGGCGGCCAACGCTTCGCGGCGCCAAAAGACGAGAGCGACATTTGCGGGCGGACGAGCCAGCGAACTCCATACGAACCAGATACACACTTGCCCGAGCGCGCCTCCGCGGGCGCCGATGCGAGACAGGAGAGTTGCGGCCTTCAACAGCCGCCGAACGGCGCGCGCAAACGCCTCGCCTTGGGATGCGGTGCCGTAATCGAGGACCTGCTGCTGCATAACCTTCCAATATCCTGCGCCCTGCGCAGGTTAGCATCCATTATTGGCGGCACGAATTCCTGCGCGCCGATGCCCCTGGCGGGGCGGAAACGGCGGTCGGGCCGCTCCGGGCGCAGGATAGCATGCCCGGCGGGAGCCGCCATTCCAGCCCGCGGGGAGGCAAAGGCGGCGGACAGGGGGGCAGAAGCAGACGGAGACATCGCACATCGTTGATAATCCCCCGCCCGGCAGGGCGGGCGTTGGTAGCCGGGGTTTCACCCCCCGGTGAGCGGGGCGGACATGAGTCACGCCGCGTTCAGCCCACCGATCCGACCCAGGCCGCCGCCGATGTAGTCGTAGATCGGCGTGCACGTCGGGCCCCACCGTTTGCTGCCGTTCATCCATGCCGCGGTGATCCAGATCTTCGAGCCGGGCGGAACGTGCGTCGGGATGTGCAGGGCGTGATTACGCAGGGTGGCGAAGCTGAACGCGCAGCTGCGCAGATCGACGGGCGGATGCTCGCCGGCGGACCAGAAGACGACGGCGGCGGCGGTGGCATGGGGCCTGGCCCTGCCGGTTCCGGTGGTGATGTGCAGGTTGATGGTGCGCCAGGAGACGCTGCGGATCATCAGGCGCGGCGCAACCTCGGGGGTCGGCATGGGCCTGGCCTTGCCGCGGT
>JBGTBZ010000114.1:0-7164 GCA_041749155.1 Phycisphaerae bacterium | reverse complement strand
GGTGAGCTTCGTGCTCGGCGAGCGCAACCTGGCAGAGCAGGTCCGCGGCCTCGTGGCCGGCGATTCCACTTAACCCCTTACCCACGCCCGCCTTGCGCTCACCGCAAGGCGGGCGTGTTTGCAATTGTGGATGGGCACGTCACACGAGGAACTGGAAATTGTCCACGGCGCCGTAGGCGGAGTTAACGCCGCCGGCGAAGTTGATGCTCAGGCTCGTCAGGTTCTCCCAGTCCAACTCGAGCGTGCTCAGGGACTTGGAACTGAAGGGGACGGTGCGGGTCTGCGTGCCGCCGCCGGCGAAGAAGCCGGTGAGCACGAAGTCTCCCGTCTCGCCCCAGCGCCCGGCGGCGTAGTCGAAGCTGGCGAGGCCGAAGGTTCCCCCGCCGTCGCGGACGACGTCGATGCGGCGGGCCCAGTTGGTCGTGGAGAGCACCTTGCTGGCGTAGCCGTGCGACGGACCGTGCACGATCAGCGGCTCGAGTGCCGTTCCGCCGCCTCCGGGGCGGTTGAAGAAGCTGAAGCCATCTTCGGCGTAGATGCCCGAGGGGATCTGCCCGACTGAAGCCGGCTCGATGTCGACGCTCACCTCTTCATCTCCCCCGCCACCACCGCCACCGCCATCGTCGCCTCCGCCGAAGACGAAGTTGTCCAGGCTCCCATAAGCGCTGTTGATCCCGCCGGAGAAGTTGATGCTGACGAGCGTCAGATCGCTCCAGTCCAAGTCCAGCGTCGTGAGCTGCTTGGTGCTGAAGCTGGCGGTCCTTGTCTGAGTGCTGCCGCCAACGAAGTGCCCGGTCAGGATGAAATCGCCCGCCTCGCCCCAGCGGCCGGCGGCGTAGTCGAAGCTGGCCAGGTCGAAAGCAGCGCCGTCCTCGCGAGCCACATCGATGCGGCGGGCCCAATTGGTGGTGGAGAGCACCTTGCTGGCGTAGCCCTGCTGCGTGCCATGAACGATCAGCGGCTGTAGGCTGCTTCCGCCGGAGCCGGGGCGGTTGGAGAAGGTGAAGCCTTCCTCGGTGTAGATTCCGGAGGCGATCTGGCCAACGGCGGCTTCCTCGAAATCGACGATGACTGTCACCGTATCATCGCCATACCAATCCTGAAGCAGCGCCAGGGCATCCAGGAAGAAATAGTCGCCGTAGGGCAGGCCGTTGTCGGCCACGCCGGTGTTTGGGACGTTCCCGGCGCCGTGGCGCAGCAGCGACTGCTCCGGCCCCGTCACCGCCAGGTACTCAGGCCCGATCAGGGCGCCCAGGATCTCTTCAGCGCCGCCGCGCCATTCGTCGGCCTTGCCGGCGGCGAGCCCCGCGCCGGAGAGCTGCGACGCCGACAGGCTCGACAGGCGCATCAGCGCGCTGGCGGCAATCGCCGCCGCGGAAGAATCCTTGTAGGTTTCTGGAATGTCCGGAGAATCGAAATCCCAGAACGGCACGTCGTCGGCCGGAAGATTGTCCAGGAACCAGTCGGCGACCTCGCCGGCCGTCTGCGTCAACTGGAGGTCGCCCGTCACCAGGGCCAACTCCGCAAAGCTGAGCATTGCCCACGCCTGGCCGCGGGCCCAGGTGCTGTCGTCGGTGTAGCCCTGGTACGTCTCGCCGGAGATAAACGCACCATCGGCCTCGTCGAAGTAACCCCACTGGAAGGTACTGCCGTCGGCGCGCACCAGGTGATCGGCCACGGTGCCGGCGTGACGCAGCACCCGGCTCCGTAGGTGCTGGGCGTAGGCCGCATCTTCCGCCTCCACCTGCTTCGCCGCCCACCAAAGGAGGGTCAGGTCGAAAGTCTGGTCGATGAGCACGCCATAGTTGGCGCGCGGATCGCCGCTGTCGCTGGAGCGCCAGGTCGTCTCGTAGGCCCCCACCGTCTCGTTCCATCGCAGGTCCTTGGCATATACCGACTCCAGCAACCGGTCGAAGACGCCCTCGGACTCCGCGAAACGCCCCTCATCCCGGAGCCACTGGTAGTACGGCAATACACCCGGCATCATCCGGTAGCCGACGTCTTCATTCAGCGGCGGCCAGTCGGCCAGCGTCTCCGAGAACGGCTCTGCAAGCTGAGCCCAGGCGGCATCACCGGTAAGTTGCAGGAGTGACCAGGCCATCCCGGGCGTGAACCCGGCGGCCCAGTTGCCGGCATTGACAAGCCCCCACTCGCCTGTCGCCGTGTCGGTGAAGTTGAAGAACTGTTCTGGTGTCAGGGAGCCAAGCGTCTGGGAAAGCCGGGCCTGTGCGAACTGAATGGCCGGGCCGTAGGTGCCCTCAAATCCCCCATCATCTTCGGCGGTGGAGGCGCGCCAGAGCAGGACATCGCTGCCGGCGTTCGCGGCGACGACGAAGGTGCCGTCGGCCAGGAGGGCGGTATCGATGCCGCGGAGGGTCTCGTCGCCAAACTGCGGGGCGGTGAAGTCGAAGCTCTCGAAAGAGCTGTCGCGCGAGCCATCCGGATTGAAGCGGTCGAATCCGAAGCCGTGCCTCTGGCGCTCCAGCACCGGGTCAAGTTCATTTTCGATGGTGTAGGCAATGCTCACATCGCCATCGCTGTGGAACCGCGCTGATTGGTTCCGGGCGATGCTGTACGATGGCCAACCCAGGCCGTTCGCGTAGTAGAACTCGTCTCTCGCCGTGATCGTGCCGTCCGGCGCGAGCAGCGTCGCGTAATGCTCGCTGTCCACGTCGCGCTCGCTGACGATGATGCGCCCGTCCGGGCCCGCTTCCAAGAACTCATGTCGCGAATCGACGTCGTACCGATTGAGGTCGGCGACGCCGTCGCCGGCGTAGGTGCTGTCGGGCGTGAAGTCTGGTTTGAACTTCCGCAGTCCGTCGTAGTGTTGATGCCCGAGCACGACGATGATCGAGCCGTCGCTCAGCGCCTCGAGGGAGTCGAAGAGCGTGAACACGGTCCCGAAGTATGGGTCGGGATGTCCCTGCGCCGAAGGCGCGCCCACATGCGGCGCGTCTCCATCGACCTGCATCTCAACGTTGCCGGCGGCGTCATAACGCGTCCACTGCGCCTGTTCGCCGCTCAACAGGAGCAGCGTTACGATCTCGCCGTTGGGAGCGATCGCAAAATGGCTTGCAGCCGAGATCACCCCGTCCCCGCCGAAGGTGGTGTCCTGCTGGAGATCGGCCGTGAAACGGTAGAGCAGATTGGGGCTGCCCGACTCCTGGTTCCACACGATGAACCCGCCGCCCGCCTGCGGGAACGCCGGGCCGCGCACCAGCGGCGACTCCACGTCCAGAACGCGCCGGCCGTTGTCGGCGAAGCTCGTATCCAGCGAGCCGTCGGCGAAGTGGCGCGTCACGTAGCGGGTCGTTGGGCCGCCGGCTTCGGTTTGTGTGGAGCGACCGAAGAGATAGAACCTTCCGTCCGGCAGCGGGGCAATCGAACCCACCGGGAAGTTCTCCACACCCGCGATCTGGTGATTGCGCCCGTCGAAGGCGACCTCCGCCGGCCCCACCAGCGGGTCCGGTCTGGAGAGCGAACCTGTCACCTTCGCTGGATCGCTGGTCGTTCCGCCAGTCGGGCGCTCGCTTGCCCGCGGTCCGGGACTGTCGGGCATCGGACGCAGCCCCGATGCGCTGGCGCTGATGAAAAACCGGTCCACCGCCAGGCCGTCCTCGCGCATGTACAGGTTCACCGTGTGCACGCCCACCGAGGGCACGTTGAAGCGGGCCTCGACCCCGTTTCCCGATATGTCCATCGTGTCAGACGACCAGGTCCAGTCAGCGCCAAAGCTCGTCACCCGGTCGGAACTACCCTGCACCACCCCGTTCAGCCCAACATGCAGACTATCCGACGTCGGCACCGCGCCCGGGACGCCCTTTCCGCGCACCCAAATCACGTACTCCCCCGCCGCCGGGAAGTTGATCCGGTAGTTCAGCCGCGGCGAGGTCGACTCGATGTTCGAATCGATCTGGAGCCGGTCCGGCGGGAGGGCCTGCATCGCGCCGCCCACGCCGCCCTGCACCTGCTGCCAGGAGTGCTCGCCGCGCGGCGTATTGGCGTCGAACTGCTCGGCCTCCACGACCACCCGGCCGGCGAAGAACTCGAAGGCGGCCAGCAGCAGCCGCTGCTCGAGGGGTTCAAAGATGCCGCGTGAGGTTGCGCCGATTTCAACAGAACCGCGACGCCCCCCTGGGCTCTTCGGGAGCTTCTTGAGTTTCATCAGCGAATCTCTCCAGTTCCGAACGTGCCCGCAGGCCACCCCGACTGCCCGTCCCGGCCATGGTGCCAAAGTCACCCTATATTGTTACGCCGAGGCCCGACAAGCGCGGATTATTGTTGGGACTTTTCTCTACGCCCCAGTTCTGCCGACCGCTACCCGGAGGTTGCAAAGGGGCACGAGCGCGCCTACCCTCGGCCCTACCCCGGCAGAGTGTCGCGGGGCAGTTAACTTGGCTTTGACCCCCGTTTGGCTGTTTCTTGCGGCTGGGCGGCGGGTGACTTGGAGACCCATCAATGGCTCTGGCCACTGAAGACAAGAAAACGATCATCGACGACTACCGGACGGCCGACAAGGACACGGGCAGCCCGGAGGTGCAGGTGGCGATCCTCACGAAGCGGATCACGGACCTCACCGAGCACATGAAGATTCACAAGAAGGACTTCGCCAGCCGGCAGGGCCTGCTGAAGATGGTCAGCAAGCGCTCCCACCTGCTGAAGTACCTGATGAACCGCGACCGCGGGCGATACCAGGCGCTGATCGGGCGCCTGGGCCTGCGGAAATAGATGAACCCGCGACAAGGCACGGCTTTGGCCGTGCCTTGTCGCAAATCGGCTCCCGCCGGCGTTTGCTGGCGGGGATGCTCACACAAGTAGATCAGTCAAGCGGGTTTGCGTCGTGGGCCCGGCCGCCCCGGCCCACCAGACGCCATCCCGACCACCTGCCACAGATGCACACACCCGCGGATTTCGGGCCATCGCGACGCTTGCCGAACTCCTCGAGTCTGTCCATCTGTGGCCCCAACAATCATTTCGGGGCGGCTCGAAAGCCCTCTTTCCATGCAGAAAATCCGAGTTGAGCGCGAGATCGGTGGGCGCACCCTTTCCATCGAAACCGGCAGCATCGCCAAGCTGGCCGCGGGAAGCGTGGTCGTCCAGTACGGTGAAACCCTTGTCCACGCGGCAGTTGCGCGGGCCAACCCGCGCGAAGGAATCGACTGTTTCCCGCTCCAGGTCGAGTACAAGGAGCGCCGCAGCGCCGCGGGCAAGTTCCCCGGCGGGTTCATCAAGCGCGAGGGGCGGCCGACCAACAAGGAAATCCTCACGATGCGGCTTGTGGACCGGCCGCTGCGCCCGCTGTTCCCCGAAGGCTTCAAGGACGAGGTGCAGATTCACGTCAACGTCCTCTCCTTCGACGGCCAGAACGACCCGGACGTGCTGGCGGGCATCGCCGCGAGCGCCGCGCTGGCGATCAGCGACATCCCGTTCGACGGCCCGACGGGTCACGTGCGGGTAGGCAGCATCGACGAGAAGCCGATCCTGATGCCCACGGTCCAGGAGATGGACGAGAGCGACATCGACCTGGTGGTGGCGGGCACGAAGAACTACGTGAACATGATCGAGGTGGGCGCCTTCGAGCTGCCCGAGGACGAGGTGGCGGACCTGATCGAGTTCGGCCACAAGGCGGTGCAGGACATCACCGAGCTGGTGGGCGAGCTTGTAAAGCAGTGCGGCAAGGACAAGATGTGGGAGAACAAGCCGGAGGCGGACACGGCCTTGTGGGACAAGGTCAAGAAGGCCGCGGGGGACAAGATCAAGAAGACCAAGGGATCTCCCGGCAAGAACGATCGGGGCGAGCGCGTCAAGCAGATCAAGAAGGAAGTGATCGAGCAGCTTGCTCCCGATCCGGGCGAGAGCGCCAGCTACTCGCAGGTGATGAACCAGAAGGCGCTGGCGAAGAAGATCAGCGAGATGTTCTACAAGATCGAGGGCGACGCCACCCGCGAGCTGATTCTCGAAGGCGTCCGCCCCGACGGCCGCGGCATGGACGACATCCGGCCGATCTCCTGCGAAGTAGGCCTGATTCCGCGCGTACACGGCAGCGCGGTTTTCACCCGCGGCGAGACGCAGAGCCTTTGCACCGTCACGCTGGGCACCAGCGGCGACGAGCAGATGGTCGATGGGCTGGTCGAGGAGTACAGCCAGAAGTTCATGCTGCACTACAACTTCCCGCCCTACTCGGTTGGCGAAGTGCGGCCGTTGCGCGGGGTTTCCCGGCGGGAGCTGGGACATGGCGCCCTCGCGGAGCGGTCGCTGATCGCGGTGCTGCCGGAGGTTGAGGAGTTCCCGTACACCGTGCGGGTGATCAGCGATATCACCGAGAGCAACGGCTCCAGCTCGATGGCCTCGGCGTGCTGCGGCAGCCTCTCGCTCATGGACGCCGGCGTGCCGGTGACCACGCACGTGGCGGGCATCAGCGTCGGCCTGATCCGCGAAGGCGAGGGCAAGAAGGCAAAGTACCACCTGATGACCGACATCCTCGGCGAGGAGGACGGCTTCGGCGACATGGACTTCAAGGTCTGCGGTACGGATGAGGGGATCACCGCCATCCAGCTCGACATCAAGATCGAGGGGCTGCCGATGGAGGTGATCCGCGACACGCTGCACCGGGCCCGCGACGCGCGGATGAAGATCCTGGAGATCATGAACGGCGTCATCAGCGAGCCGCGCAGCGAGATCAGTCCGTACGCGCCGCGCCTGCTGACGATCAAGATCGACCCGGAGAAGATCGGCAAGGTCATCGGCCCCTCGGGCAAGATGATCCGCAAGATCCAGGAGGAGTGCGGCGTCAAGATCGACATCGAGGACGACGGCACGGTCTTCATCGCATCGGTCCCGCCGGGCGATGCCGAGAAGGCGCGCGGGATCATCGAGGCGATGACGATGCAGGTGCAGGTCGGCCGCATCTACCAGGGCGAGGTTGTCTCGATCAAGGATTTCGGGGCGTTCGTGGAGATCGCGCCCGAGACCGACGGCCTGGTTCACGTCTCGGAGCTCTCCAACAACTACGTGGAGCGCGTGGGAGATTACGTCAAGCTTGGTGATCAGGTGGATGTGAAGGTGATCCTGATCGACGAGCAGGGCCGCATCAAGCTCTCCCGTCGCGCAGCGCTGGAGGAGCTTGGCAAGGCCGATCCGGCCCCCGAGGGCGTGCCCGCGGGC
>JBGTBZ010000113.1:0-6584 GCA_041749155.1 Phycisphaerae bacterium | reverse complement strand
GGCGGGGCGCCCGTTCCGGCTCGATGCCGATCAGCTTCGCATCCAGACGGCCCAAGTCGAGGAGCAGGTTGACGGGAAGGTGACGCGACGGACGGAGTTCCGGGAGGCGACGGCGACGGGCCATGCCCGGTTCACGACCGCGGGCTCGAGCTTCGAAGCGGGGCGCATCCATTTCGACCCGGCGACACAGAGGATTACCGCCCGGGGTTCCGAGGGCGCGCCAGTGGTGGCTTACGACGGCGATGGGGTGCCGACCGGTCGGTTCTCGGAGCTGATCTACAATGTCGAGACGGGCCAGATCGAGCAACTGCGAGACATCGCCGCTGGGGGATGAGCGCCCGCAACCCCGCCTGAGGGGTTGCTGATTCAGGCCCTGGTGGGCGGCATATTGTGGTACAAGTAGAGCCGGGAACACGGCTTCCGCTTCGGAAGTCTCCGTGAAACCGCTAAGAAGGAGGTCGCAAGATGGGCTGGATCGTCGCTCTTGTCGTCGTCGGGGTCATCCTGCTGGTGGTCGTCGGAGTGGGCTTGTGGGTGATGGGGGCGTACAACCGCCTCGTGAACCTCAAAGAGCGCGTGCGCGCCGGCTGGAGCCAGATTGAAGTGCTTCTGAAGCGGCGGCACGACCTCGTGCCAAACCTCGTCGAATCCGTCCGCGGATACGCCGGGCACGAGAGCCAGACGATGGAGTCGGTGATCGCCGCCCGCAACCAGGCGGTGGCCGCCAAGGGGGTGCAGTCACAGGCCCAGGCGGAGGGGATGCTGACGCAGGCGCTGGGGCGGCTGTTTGCGGTGTCGGAGGCGTACCCGGACCTGAAGGCCAACCAGAACTTCCTGCAGCTCCAGAACGAGCTGACCGAGACGGAGAACGGCATCGCCGGCCAGCGGCAGGGGTACAACGGGATAGTGACGACCTACAACACGACGATCCAGCAGTTTCCCACGAACCTGATGGCGGCGCCCTTCGGCTTCCAGCCCGCGCCATTTTTTGAGATCACCACGACCGAGGAGCGGGAGGCGCCGAAGGTGCAGTTCTGAGATGTTTGTCCTTCTGCCCGCTAGCGGGCCAGGCCCTGCGGGATTGGAAGGCAGATCGGCCCACGGAGTTGAGTGTGTTAAGGGCTACGGGGGTGGAGGGGGCGAGCCCCTGTTGCGATTTGGCGAAATCGTGCTTGGCTGGTAAGATGGGCAGCGCTTGGCAACACGGACGTTTGCCGAGGTTTTTCCGGCTCAACCCGGAGCCGTCCTTTTCGCGATAAGAGGCCACGGATGGTCAACTTTCTCCACGACATTCGTTTTCGCAGCGACCCCCTTGTGCTGGCTCGACTTCTGCCCGCCGCGGTGCTTTTCGCGGGGGTGGGGTTGTTGGCGGCAGGTTGCACGGGTGGCGGGCGGTTTGCCGGGGGCGATGGTCATGCCGGAGGCGGGCCGTACGGAAAGCCGGCGACCCAGCAGCCGGGCCCGCCGGACGTAGAGATTCCCCCGCTTCCACAGCGACAAGTCCAGGCGCAGGGTCCGCGGACCCAGTTTCCGGGGAACTGGACGCCGCGAGCCCAGGATCGCCGCTGGCAGTGGATCGTGATCCACCACTCAGCAACACCGGACGGCGGGGCGTCCCGTTTCGACAAGGAGCACCGCAGCCAGGGGTGGGACGAACTGGGGTATCACTTCGTGATCGGCAACGGGAGCGACACGCGCGACGGGCTGGTGGAAGTGGGCCCGCGGTGGACGAAGCAGAAGCACGGTGCACACGCCAAGACGCCGGACAATCGGTTCAATGATTACGGCATAGGCGTCTGCCTGGTTGGCGACTTCGAAATCGGGCGGCCAAGCCGCCAGCAGATGCAGTCCCTGGCGAATGTCGTGGCCTATCTCATGCAGCGTTACAACATTCCTCCTGAGCGGGTGATCGGCCATGACCAGACGGGCCGCTCGACCGCCTGCCCGGGCCAGCACCTGGAAAACCAGCTCGCGGCGATTCGGCGGGCAGCCGTCCAGATCGCCGCCCGCGGGCAGTCTTCGGAGTCGCGGACGGCGCTGTTTGCGGTCGAGCAGCCGTGATGCTCAGCCGTGCCGGTCCTGCGAATACTGCGTGTCTTCCGGGAGTTCTGTGGGGCTTTCGAAGTCGATGCGGTAGCCGTCGGGGTCGGTAAAGGACGTCACCCACAGCGCATTGCCCACGAATGGGCGCGACGGCGATAGCCCCCGCGCCCGGGCCTCGTGATAGACCGCCAGAGCGTCCCGGCACATAAAGCAGACGCTGACGCCCTCGCCGAGCGCGCCTTTCGGCTTGAAATCCGGTTTGTACTCCTGAAGCATGATCGCGGCGCCGCCGTTCTGGAGCCAGCACCAGCGCAGGCGGCCTTCGACATCCCACCTGTGCATTATGTCGAACCCGAGGCCGTCCCTGTAAAACGCCAGCGAAGCCTCCATCTCGGTGACGCCAAGAAAGGGCACGGCCTGCTGGATGTTCGCTTCAGCCGCCGACTGCGCCGTCATCGTGACCTCCTGGCTGAGAAGACGCCAGTCTAATACACAATCACCGAATGCACCGGCCTGCCGACGCGGGCGCGGCCCCCGAGGCCCGCGAGCTCGATCAGGACCGCCACGCCGGCGACCTCGCCGCCGAGTTTCTCGACCAGGTCCACGCTGGCTTTCATGGTGCCGCCGGTGGCCAGGACGTCGTCGCAGATGAGCACGCGCTGCCCGGGGCGGATGCCGTCCTCGTGCATTTCCAAGGTGTTTGTGCCGTATTCGAGGTTGTAGGGCATGCTGACCCGCGATCGCGGGAGCTTGCCGGGCTTGCGGATCAGCCCGAAGCCCGCGGAAAGGCAGCAGGCGACGGCGGTGCCGAAGATGAATCCGCGGCTCTCAGCGCCGACGACGAGGTCTATCTGCTGGCCGCGGAAGGGGTTGGCGAGCAGCTCGATTGAGAGGGCCAGCCCCGCCGGATCCGACAGCAGCGGCGTGATGTCGCGAAATAGGATGCCTCTCTCGGGGAAATCCGGGACATCGCGGATGAGGCGCTTGAGCTGTCCGACAGGATCGGTCATGGCAGGGCGATCATAAGTCCCTCTGCCGGTAAGCCTGCGGCGGGGTTGGCTGGCGCGCCACCGGGTCGAATGCGGAACCGGGCCGTGGGCGCGAGGCAAGCAGGAAGATGATCCCCGCGACGACGGCGATCAGGCTCAGGAGCCACATTGGGGGCAGATAGGCGTGACTGCGGTTGATGTTCAGGCCGCGGCAAATGCCCATTGCCAGGACGTGGCCGAAGAGCAGGCCAAGCGTGACCAGGGAAAGCGTCCAGCGCTTCAGAGCGGTCCAGCCAGCGCGGTGGTGTAGATAGACCGCACCCGCGGTAAGGGCGCCGAAGAGAAAAACGGCCTCCCCGCCGAAGTTGAGGCGGTCGCCGTTGAAAAATTCCTTGAAATAGGCCGGTCGAAGCACGACCAGGGACATGGGGATGTGAGCGATAACGCCGTAGACGCCGGCCCTGAACCAGAGGCCCGGCTCGACTCCGACCGACCGGCCCCGACCCTGTCGCCACTGCTGCAGGAAGGCCGCTGCGAAGCAGAGGGCGGCGGCCATGGAGACGCCCTTGTTCAGTACGAAGACCGGCAGATTCTCCAGGTTCTTTGGCGCAAAGGCGACGTAGCGGACCACGGCGTAGGCGAGCGATGCCAACCATAGTGTCATGACCCAGCGCATCGGCCTGCTCCAGGGAAGGGCGCGGTTGAGAGGAGTCTTCTCGAATCTCAACCCCAGATCAATCCGCGGGTTGCGTCGCGCCGCAGGATCACTCCCGCGAACTCGATATCGAGACGATAGCCCTCGCCAATGCATTCCAAGGCTCGCACTGCGACGCCAGGAGGCTGGGGCACTTCAAGCTGGCCCAGATCGCTGGCCCACTGACCGGTGAGCTGGCGGTAGCGCTTCTGGGCTTCGTGGATGCGATGGAGGTACCACTTGGCCTCCGCGAGCGGATCGGGGCGGAAGGGGATGGACGTGCCGGGCGGGGCCGTGGTGAACTGGACGTAGCCCCAGCGCTCGGGGCGGTGCATGTCGATGACGCCCTGGGGGGACCAAACCCAGTTGTCCTCTGGCCTTCTCGGGAGCTTCTCGTAGCGGCCATCCACGACACGTGTCTGCCAGTGGACGCGGGAGAAGTTGATGCGCCACTGGTCTCCATCCCGCGGCGGGGCGGGGGACTTGCTGAACTCCGCCAGGGCCTTCCAGGGGAAGGCGATCTCGACGCTCCACCCGCGGTCGGTGTCTCTGGGGTCGTTGAGGGTGCCATCGATGTGGACGGCGGTCTTCAGGCCGGCGATGTCCCACTCGTTGATGGCGGTCCCGCCATCGCGGTAGGGGCGAGGGAGGCGCAGGTCCCAGACGGTGTTCAGGGCGTTGATCTCCAGCTCGTAGTAGTCGCAGTGGTCGCCGTCGGGGTCGATGAAGACCTCGAAGTCGTTGTCGTGGAAGATCACGCTGTCGCGCTGGGTAAGCGTGGCCCAGACATGCGGCTCTTCCATCTCGGCGGCGATGTAAAGATGCTCGTCATCCCAGCAGATCTTCGCCCGCGTGCGGTAGCGCGGCGGGGGCTTGGCGGAGCCTTCGATGTCCACGAAGTCGTCGGTCCAGAGGACATCCGCCCAGGCGGGGTCGCGGAGGCGGCCGTCAAGCACAATCGGCCGGGGCACCCTATGGGCGACGTAGCCGCACGCCAGGGCGGGTGACCAGCCGTCCCATTTTTCGTTCGCGGAGTCAGCCATTCATCTTACGAAGGTACGAGATCGTGTCTGGTAAGGCGAAAGAGCCCAGCGACTGGGGTCGCTGGGCTTCGGGTTCGCGTTTCGATGACGGCGTGAGGTTTACTCCAACCCGCCGCGCAGGCCCTTCTTCTCGCGGACCTTGGAGCGCTCCTCCTCGCGCTTCTCCTGCTCGGCGGCCCACTGGGCGCGCTTGAGCGACAGGCCGATCTTGCGCTCGTCGGAGTCCACGCGGAGGATCTTGACCTCCAGCGCCTGGCCGCTCTTGAGCTCGTCCTCGGGCTTCTCGACCTTGTGGTCGGAGATTTCCGAGACGTGGAGCAGGCCCTCGAGGCCGGACTCCAGCTCCACGAAGACGCCGAAGTTGGCAATCTTCGTGACCGTGCCCTGCACCACCATGCCCGGCTTGTAGTTCTCCGGGATCACGTGCAGCCACGGGTCTTCCTGCATCTGCTTTAGGCCCAGGGCGATGCGCTGCTTCTCCTGGTCGACGCTGAGCACGACCGCCTGCACTTCCTCGCCCTTCTTGAGCACTTCCGATGGGTGCCCGACCTTCTTGGTCCACGAAAGGTCCGAGACGTGCAGCAGGCCGTCGATGCCCTCCTCGATCTCGACGAAGGCGCCGTAGTTGGCGATGTTGCGCACCTTACCGGTGATCACGCTGCCGGACGGATACTTCTCGGCGACGCGGTCCCAGGGGTTCTCCTCGACCTGCTTCATGCCGAGGCTGATTTCCTGCTTGTCCTTATTGATGTCCAGGACCTTGACGAAGACCTTCTGGCCGGTCGTGACCAGTTCGCTGGGGTGGTTGATGCGCTTGGTCCAGCTCATCTCCGAGATGTGCACCAGGCCCTCCACGCCGGGCTCCAGCTTGGTGAAGGCACCGTAGGACATGATGTTGACGACCTCTGCCTCGTGCACGCTGCCGACGGGGTACTTGCTCTCTATGTTCTCCCACGGGCTGGGCTCGCGCTGCTTGAGGCCCAGGGCGATCTTCTCCCGGTCCTTGTCGATCGACAGGACCCTAACCTCCACCTCCTGCTCGATCCGCACAAGCTCGCTGGGATGGTTGATCCGGCCCCAGCTCATGTCGGTGATGTGCAGCAGGCCGTCGATGCCGCCCAGGTCGATAAAGGCGCCGAAGTCGGCGATGTTCTTGACGGTGCCCTTGATGTTCTGGCCGACCTCCAGGTTCTCCAGCGTCTTCTGCTTCAGCTCGTCACGCTGCTGCTCGATGAGCTTGCGGCGACTGATGACGATGTTCCGCCGCTCCTCGTCGATCTTAAGGATCGTGGCCTCGATGTCCCGGCCGATCCAGTCGCTGATCTCGCCCGGCCGGCGGATGTCCACCTGGCTGGCGGGCAGGAAGACCGGAACGCCGATGTCGACGAGCAGCCCGCCCTTGATCTTCTTGGTGACCTTGCCGCGGACGTAGTCGCCCTCGGCCTTCTGGGTCATGATCTTTTCCCAGTTAAGGATGCGGTCGGCCTTGCGCTTGGAGATGCGGACCAAGCCGGTGTCGCCCTCGACATCTTCGAGGAGGACGCGGACTTCGTCGCCGATCTTCACTTCGGAGGGTTCGTCGAATTCGGTTTTGTCGAGGACGCCCTCGCTCTTGAGGCCGAGCACGACCACGAAGTCGTCGCCGGCCTTTCCGGAAATGACGCCCTTGATGATGCTGTTCTGGCTGAGGTCCTGGACCTCGTCGCTCTTGACGAGCTGGGTGATGTCGTCGGCGGCGTCGCCGAGGGCGTCCATCACGGCGGTGTTCGCGTCGGCCTCGTAGTCGCCGAGGTCGGCTTCGAGGTCGTTGAGGAG
>JBGTBZ010000112.1:0-3110 GCA_041749155.1 Phycisphaerae bacterium | reverse complement strand
CGGCATTGGCGGCGATGCCGCGGGCGCCGGCCGGGGCGGGAGCGAACCTTGGGAAGTGCATGGGACAACCTCCTGCAGCGCCACCGGAAGTGACGCCGCGAAAATGAGAAGTGGCCGCGCCGGTGAGGGCGCGGCCGCGTGTGGGGTGTGGTAAATGCAGATCGGCGGAGGGCTAGCGGCCCTCCACAGCATTATGCGGCGTTTCCGGCCCGCGTTTTACCTCCCAATGCGCCCTGATCGGGACCGGTACAATCCAGATTTGGGAGCATCCAATGCCGCTGCGATGGCGGGGCATCGCCGTCACGCGGCAGTTCGAGCTCCCGGATGTTCCGTACGAGAGAGTCTCGGTTTACAGGCGTCATTCGGATGACGACCCAAAGTCGCTGGGCACGACGCCCAAGCAGATCGCATCGGACGTGGTCATGCGGTGGCCACTACGACCTCGGCGCGCCGGTAGCCTCTCGTGTCTGGAGGCCGCTGTTCACTGGTCGGGATCGGCTCAGGCGGGTTGGTTCGTGTCACGGGTCGACGATGAATCCGCCGTCACCGGCAGCAGGGACGAAGACGTAGGTGCCGGCGTGTGGGCCAGACTCGATTTTGATCTCGTGGGAGAAGAACCCCGTGTCGATCACGCGTCCACGGGTGCCAGCTGCGACGCTGAGCAAGCGGCCCTCGCCAAACATTCGGTCGATGCCGGCCTGGTCGCCAGCGTTGGTCAACTGGAGGGCGCGGTCCAAGTCGCCCTGGCTCACGGCGACCGTCATCGCGTCGAACACGCCGGTGGAGCCGTCTCTAATGACGCGATTTGCTGGCGAAGGGGGCTCGGTCTCGTGCTGTCCGGACATCCGGCCACCCGAATTCTTGTTGGCGTAGTAGCCGATCCCAATGATGATTAGGATCAGGGCGAGCCAGAGCCAGCCGCTGTTGTCCTTCTTGCCATCAGCCATAGTGAGTGACTCCTTCTTTGGGACTGTTCGAATGTCACAGCCGCAATTCGCCGCGGCCAAAGCCGAGGCAATGGGCGGCCCCGTTCCGGAGACGCTACCCGCTCATCAGGGCGAGGATCCGCATGCGGCAAACGAGCTGCCCGGTGTGCAGTGACCTGCGGCGCCGGAAGGTGTCAAACCTCGCCGCCGGTCCCGTCCAACGGCTAAGCAGACGGCCCGTGCCCCGGCACCCAACCGGGCATCAGTGATCGCCTCGCCGCCGCGCGATTGCGTCATCCTCCTCAACCACGCCGATGACCTCCGTGTGGTCGATCGGGGCCGCCGCCCCATCGGCACTCGCGTTCTTCATGGCGGTCTCGAACAGCTCTCGCCAGCGATCCTCGAATCCCTGTTTCACCGGGGCCGGATCGCCTTCCTTGTACGGCTTCGGCGGAAAAGGTGGCCCGGCGAGGCGTTGTCTGCACGTGACGCAGTCGTAGCGGTCCTCCGTCTGCGGGAGCGGAAGTGCGAGTCCGCCGCACCGCGGGCACGGCAGCGAAGTCCGCCGCATCCACGGCTCCACCTCTCGTTCCCCTCTAGCCTTCTGTCTCGACTCGAACCACATCAAGATCTGCCCAACAACGGCCAGCACGGCGAGCACGACGACCACCGCGACGATACACCAGCACGCGGAGCCCCCATCTCCGTCAGCCAGGAGCGGGATGGCTACGGGCAGTTGTCTCAAGGGCTGATCTCCAGATGCGGCCGGCGACCTCCCCCTTCGGTCGCTAACAAACCAAGCAGCAGGAAAGGAGCGGCGACGATGCAGTCGAGCAGGGCGCGGCGGAGCGGCCGGCAGGGCTACCCACCGGCTCGCCCAAGCGTCTACACGACGTGCCGCGGCTGCCCCGTGGGGCAGTACAAGGTAATGTGCCAGCCGTTCGATGCGCAGCGGTGCAAGCAATGAGGTAAAGGAGACTGCGGTCCCACGCATGCCAGGGTCGCGGGCGGCGGAACGGGTGTGAGATTCGATCATGAGCCACCCCTGTTATGGAAGCGGCAGCAAGCGTAACTTGCTATCGATCCGGTAACAAGGGGCAGCCGCGCGACAGTGAATAGGTGCCGAAGGCCCAGCACGCTGCCCGCTACCGACCGCTGCCGCCGTTCCTGCGCCGGCTGCGCGAAGAGGCGGGACTGACGCAGCGGGAGTTGGCGGCCAAGCTGAAGGTCACGCACGTGTGGGTGCACAAGAGCGAAGTTGGCGAACGGCGGGTGGACGTGACAGAGTTCGCCGACTGGTCCTTGGCTTGCGGCATTCAGCCCGAGAAGGCGCTCCGGCGGCTGAGAGAGCGACGATGAACTCTCCATTTTGAGGGGGGGCGACTGGCCGTGCTGGGCGGGTTGATCCTGGCGTTCGTCGGGATCGCCTATCTGGTCTACTTCATTCACTACATCTCGATGTCCATTCAGGCGGCGCGCATTATTTCCACAGTGGCCCACGAGATGATCGTCGCCGTGGATCGCTTGTTTCCGCAGGAGTTGGGTGATGACGCCGACGAAGATGCGGACGGAGATTTGGCGATGCCGCTCGCGGAGCAACACTGGTCTTCCGCCCCCGCGCAAAAGACCGGATACGTCGAGAGCATCCATGCAGACGCGCTGCTGCGTTGGGCTCAGGAACACGGCACCATCCTGCGCATGGAACGCGGCATCGGCGAGTTCGTCGTCGAGGGGACTCCGCTGATCTCTGTGGCCGCCCCGGGTGGATTGGATGAAGACACAGCGGACGAGCTCAACGCGGTCTACGTCATCGGCCGCCATCGCAAAGTGGAACAGGACGCCAGTTGGGGCATTCGGCAAATCGTAGATATCGCCCTGAAAGCGCTCTCGCCCGGCATCAATGATGCCACGACCGCGGTGATGGGCGTCGACTACCTGGGAGCGATTCTCGTCCGGCTTGCATCGCGACAGTTTCCGGCATCTCATCGCCTCGACCAGGGGGAGCTGCGCGTCATCACCCGAGGCCCGAGCTTCGCGAGCCTGTTGGCCGAAGCCTTTGATCAGATCCGGCAGAATGCCGCTGGCAACACCGCGGTGCTGACACGGATGCTTCAGGCTCTGGAAACCATCGCCGGTCAAACTGCGAACCTTCGACGAAGGCAAGCACTGCGACAACAAGCGGAA
>JBGTBZ010000111.1:0-36759 GCA_041749155.1 Phycisphaerae bacterium | reverse complement strand
GTGAAGATCCACGTCAAGGAAGGGACGGACCGAATTCTCGGTGCGACGATCGTCGCCCGTCACGCGGGAGAAATGATCAACGAGATCACCCTGGCGATGGTTGCGGGCATCGGCCTGCGTACCCTGGCCCGCGTTATCCATACCTATCCGACCCAGGCCGAAGCGATTAAGAAGGCGGCGGACGCCTACAACCGCACACGTCTGACGCCAACGATCCACTGGCTGCTACGGCGCTGGCTGAGTTGGTGGTCGCCGTACCGCGAAGCAAACGCCCATGAGATGTCGGCCCCTGACCAAATCTGAAATGGAGCCGCATTCATGAAGATCGAAGTCCTTACCGACGCCGACGCAGTCGCCCAAGCGGTTGCCGCGATCATTACCGCCGAAGCTCGGACGGTGAGCGACGCGGATGTTGCACTGACCGATGTCTATCAGGGCAGAGGGAGGATGAAGTGAACTTCTCCGATACCGAATCGATCACGCCGCATCGTATGGATCGTCACCGGGTGCGAGAAAGTCGAAATGCTTGCACGCCTCCGCGTTGGGGAACTGTCCATTCCAGCGGGGCGCGTGAATCGAGACCGCGCCCTGATTCTTGCTGACGGTGCGGCAGCGGGACACCCCGCCCCGGCTGCGGTCAAGGAAGTCTTGCCATGATGCGAGTAGGAATCGCTGCGGATCATGGTGGATTCGGTTTGAAACAGGAACTGCTCGTGCAACCCTGCGCGGCTGGCCCCGAGGGGCGTGGATTTCGGATCGCACAATTTGATGCCCGATGACGACTACCCCGATTTTGTCATCCCACTGGCACAGGCGGTGGCGGCGGGAAAGTTGGATCGCGGTGTGGCGATTTGCGGCAGCGGCGTGGGAGCGTCCGTCTGTGCCAACAAAGTGACCGGCATACGAGCTGCGCTGATCCACGATCATTCTCGGCCAGGCAAGGCGTCGAAGATGATCACATGAACGTGCTCTGCATCGGCGGCAGGACGGTCGGACCGGCGGTGGCCTGGGATCTAGTTCAGACGTTTCTCGCAGCGGAATTCAGCAAGGACGACCGGCATCTGCGGCGGCTCGGCAAGGTATCGATCCTGGAAGCAGCAAGGCCTGTCTCAATCTCGAGGGACTCACGATGACTTTGGCGCTGGCATTATCGTTGGCCCTGGTGGCCGGCCTGTCCATTCCAGTGGGTGCACTGATCTCCTCCCGGGTTTCTCAGAGGTCGTTTTGTTTACAGCATGACATTGACAGCTTCGTGTCATACTTCGGAGGCGGGGCCTTGCTCGCAGCGATCGCGCTGGTCCTGCTGCCCTATGGGATGGAACATCTCTCGGTGCTTTCTGCCTCATTCGCCTTCTTGATCGGAGGTCTCGCCTTCTGGCAACTCGATGCATGCCTGAAACGCGCAGGGGGCACGGCTGCACAATTCGTCGGCATGTTGCTGGATTTTGTTCCGGAGGCCCTTCTCCTCGGCGCCGCCGCCGCAACCGGCTCCAACGTTGTCTATCTGCTGGCCGCTATGATCGCGCTGCAAAACATGCCGGAGGGCTTTGCTTCCTACCACGAGATGCGTCAGAGCGAAGGATCGAACCGATGGCTGTGGCTGATATTCCTAACCATCCCTCTGGTAGGTCCCCTTGCGGCCTGGATCGGCTTCTCGTGGTTGTCGACGAGCACCACAATCATCGGGGTCGTGATGCTGTTTTGCAGCGGAGGCATTCTCTATTTGATCTTTGACGACATTGCGCCCCGCGCGCACCTAAGACACCACGAATTCCCTGCCATCGGGGCCGTATCCGGGTTCCTGCTTGGCTTGGTCGGAACGATGCTGATTCATTGAAAGACTCATCCCCATGAACACTCAACAACTCGATCAACTATCGATCAATACCATTCGCACGCACAGGATGCGGGAGGGCGACGACGAGATTCCCGTAGAAGGTTCGAACCTGAACAACCTGTTTGGCGAGCACCTTGCCGCCCGCTGGTGAGTTCGCGCGGCGCTGGCTGCCCTGGCGACGCGTAAGGCTCCACCTCCAGTGACCAGGGCTGATCGCTTCGGGTCGCGCAGCTTCGACGGTAGTCGGTGGCTTCTACAGCTCGTTCAGAGCCGCGAGAACATCTGCGGACTCGGCCCGATCGCCATGGCCATCACTGATTTTTGTGAAACGGATGATCTGCTGCCGATCGATGACGAACGTCGAGGGATATGCCGTCTCGCGCGGGGCGTCCCAGCGGAGGTCATAGGCGTTGACAAACTCGAAGTCGGGATCGACGACGAACGTCATCCCTTCGGGCAGCGCCTCGGGGATGAACTCCTTCGCGTGCTCAGTAAGATTCTCCGCCGGGCCGGGATACACCAGCAAGACCTTCGCACTGGCTGCCTTGATCTCATCCGCAACGGACATCAGATCGGCGACCTGGCGCGTGCAGATCGGGCATTGGTAGCCTGGCCAGCCGCGGAGCACCACCAGGACGACGGGCCCCTCCGCCGCTATCTTGGATAAGGTGACCGGCTCGCCCTCTACACTTCTCAGAGTGAAGTCCATTGCCTTTTGCCCAACCGCGGGTCGCGTGGCGGGCTTGATTGCGGGCTGCGTTGTCGGCCGGTCCTGGTCCAATGCATAAGCGAGTCCTGTCGGCACGACAAGCAGCAAGCCAACGAACAGAGCAAACGATGCGATGCGGTTTTCAGTCTTCATAATCGTCTCTCACTACGACAGGGTCTCGTCTCTTCTGAGTCAGGAGCTTTGCCAGGCCGGCATATCCCACGTCATGCAACGTTCTCCCCGACGCGGTATCCCAACCCTCGCGCAACTCGATGCCCAAACCACTCACCATGCGGTTCATGAAGTTGAACATCGCGCAGATCATCACCGCCTGAAACAGTGCCGACTCCTGCCAGCCGGCGTCGAGCACGGCCCGGGCATCTCCAGGGGTCAGCTTGGCCGGCTCCAGCGTCAGCTTACGGACGTACCGGAGGATTGGTCGAAGCTCCGCCGAGATGTCGCCGGCGTCGACATTCTGCAGCAGTCGCTCCAGCACGGCCGGGTCTACTCCGAATGTTTCGGCCGTCGCCGCGTGCACGCGGTGACAGTAGCCGCACTGGTTAAGCCCCGAAACGTAGGCGGCGATTAACTCGCGCTCACCGACACTCAGCGGCGATTCTCCGCGGAGAAGGGTCTCGTGGAGCGAAAGCAGATCGTCGACGACGGCCGGGAAGCGGCGGAAGACATCGCGAAGCGTTGCGTCGGCGGGAAGCGAGGGGAGATAAGGCATTTATTGAACGAGGTCTTCCGCAGAATCGTGTGGTCTAGAAGCTACCCGCCCGCTGAAGCTCTTTGAGAACGGCCGCGAGCGAACGGTAGGCAGCAATGCCTTGTCCCGGCCTTCCGCGCCAGCCTCCACCCCAGCCGCTGAGGTGGAGACTGAAGCGAAGAGGAAGGAGTTACCGCTTCTGTATGACCGCCTTGTCAGGGTCGCCAGCATTCGGCTGCGGCTCGAATAGCAGCTTTTGCGTGTATTCCGGCTTCTCGCCGCTCATCATCGCCTGGATGGTGTCGGCGTAGAACTGCCGCGCTTCCTCAACGGTCTTGTTTCCGGTCACGATATCGTGCGCCAGATTCAGCGCGAGGTAGTTGGCAGCCTCCTTGTCGCACCGGGCGGACATCGTCCCCTTCGTGCGCTCGACGATCACGCTGCCGTCGTACGCGGCCAGCTCGTCGAACTTGTCCGGCGGCACTCGATAGCCGACGACCTGCTCCAGAACGTCCGTGTGCTCCATCGGGAAGCTGTGGGGCACCTCCTCCCGGTTGATGATGATCTCGCTCCATGGCTCCTTGTCCTGCCAAATCAGGCGCGACGAGGTGATGCCGTCGGGCTGGCCGTACTTCTGGATCATCTCTAGCGCCACTTTTTGCGGCGTTGCCGGCCAATCGGCGATGACGCGCTCCGGGTCAGGCTGCTGGCGGTTCTCCTGGGTTTGACGTGCCTGCATGGCGCCGAGACCGAGGGCCAGCAGCAGCGCCAGGCTCGCGCCCGCGAGGGCAGCGCTTGTTCTCGTTTTCATCTTCAGGCTCCTTTCCTGTGGAGAAGTGGATCGTGAAACTCAGGCGGGGCTTACGCTGGGTGGCGCCGCAAGCAAATGGCGCTCCGGCGTGTGATTTGTCCGAGCAATCATCGGAACAGTGACCATGCGACACTCTCGAGGCTGGTGTTCAAAGAGGTTGCCGGTCGCTGAGGTTTTATTCCAAGGAAATCCAAGCCACTAGGCAATGGACCTGTTTCCAACGGAGCAGTGGACTCTTATTCCCGAACACAACGTAAACGGCGCGGATCCGAGTGTGCCTCGGCGGGGGGTGCCGAAGCGCCGTTGCTCCTGTTCCAGCCGTTGTACTGCGCCCACCAGGTTCCGGGGGAGACACCGATGCTCTCGCTGCCCAGCAGCGCCAAATCTCTTAGAACTTGACGGACGACGCCCCGGCTCAGGAAGCGCCGCGGCGAGGCAAGCACGGGGGGGCGAAGGATGGCTGTACGGCCGGCGCCATTCAACCTGCGTGAGAAGCGCACGTCTTCCATCAGGCGCACGCGGGGAAAGCCGCGCAGCTTCGAGAACACCTCGCGGCGGACGAAGATGCACTGGTCGCCGTAAAACGCGCCGGTCCAGCGATAGCGGATGCGATTGCCGAACACGACCCACCGCAGACACTCGAGGGCAACCCACCCCGCCTGCGGGTCGTCCGCGAACTCGAAGTCAAAGGCGCCACCGACGATCCCCGGATTCTCGAGGGCCCGCCAGATGCGGTGCGGAAAGCCTGCCGGGAGCCGGCAGTCTGCATGCAGGAACAGCAAAGTCTCCCCGTCGGCGGCGCTCGCCCCGGCGTTCATCGCCTCGGCCCGAGATCCGCCGCCGCCAACGATCCGTAGTCCCAGCGCCTGCGCCACTTCGGCCGTGCCGTCGCTGCTGCGGCAATCGCTGACGATGATCTCCACGTCAGCGCCCTTGGCCGCGGTGCGGGTGTGCTCCACCGTGGCCGGCAGCGAACCGGCCTCGTTCAGCGTAGGTATCACGATGGAAAGCATGGGGGTAGACACGAAGAAGTGGTGCGAGGGCCGGCGCGCGTCGCCGTGCATTGGAGTATTCGAGAATCGTACCCGCTCCTCTGCGTCGTTCCCGCCGGTCAGGCGAAGCGCGCAGCAATACACACTGGCTAGGGTCGCTGCAGGCTAGTGGTCTGAGCCCCGCGTCCTATTCCCCTCTTTTTTGTGGTATCGACGGTGCCGCCGGAATCACAAGTAGGTGAGCGCAGTAGCTCGGGCGGCCCAGCCTTTGCGGGTCGAGTGACCCCAGCAGCGACGCGCAGGTTGCTGCGTCAAGTGAAAGAAAGGAACGTTCCGTCGGGGGCACACGCCTATTCAACGGCTCGGAATAATCCTGCCCAGACCGGCACTCCTATTTGGAGAATGACAGGTACCTCCGGAAGCGCTTGCCTGTGCCGGCTCCGGACGCCTCGTTATTGGCGAGGCACAGGACAAACCCCACGCATCCACGATGGCACCGCAAATACATAACGTGGCATCGCATCCGCAGCCTGCGCAAGCAGACCCGCTCAGTTGGCTTGACGTGTACGGGGACGTTCTCTTCCGCTACGCCGTCACGAGAGTCCGCGACAAGACGGTCGCAGAGGATCTGGTGCAAGAGACGTTTCTGGCGGCGCTGATGAGCCGGAGCCGATTCGAAGAGCGTTCGTCTGAACAGACGTGGATGCTCGCCATCTTGCGCCGGAAGATCGCCGATTGGCACAGGCAACGGATGCGGCGTCAGGTTCCCGAAATGACGTCGGACGATCCGATTGAGGGGCTATTTGACTCTGCCGGCGCATGGGTCCATCGACCGGGCGATTGGAGCATCGAGCCCGAGGAACTGGTGGCCAAGTCAGAATTCTGGCAGGTCTTTTCGAGTTGCTTGAAAAAGCTGCCGGAACGACAGGGTGCCGCCTTCAGTTTGCGGGTACTTGACGAACTTACCGCGGAAGAAACCTGTAAGTCCCTGAGCCTCTCTCCGACCAATCTTTGGGTCACGCTTCACCGCGCAAGAGCTCGACTGCGTGAATGTCTCGAACGATTCTGGTTCCAACGCCATCCGCAGAAGCCAGTCTGATGCTTACCTGCCGCCAAACTGCCGAGCTCGTATCCAAACGTCTTGATACCCGGCTGACCCTTTGGCAATCATGGAGTCTGCGCCTGCACCTGGCCAGGTGCTCTGCCTGCTCCCAATATCAAAGGCAAATCGAGGCTCTTCACGCGCTGCTGCGCCTCTGGGGCCGCCACTCCTTCCCGTGCGATGCGCGGCTGTCCGACTCCGCCAAAGATCGAATCCGCGCGAGCCTTGCAAAGGCCTACCGGGGCTGAGCCGCCAATGTGCCGCGGAACACTCAACAGGGAGTTGGCGGCAGGGCAGCTTGCGCTGCCGATCCCAGCAGATCACGCCCGCTCAGAAGGTGATGATCTGGTAACCCTCAGCGATCATCGCTCGAAAGCTCGGATGCTGTTTGTATTGGTCGGCGAACGGGAAGCCGGCGGCCTCAATCCTCTGCGCCACGCCGTACGCATTGGCACAGTATCGGCAGACTCCTGCAAGCCGGTCGCGAACCTCCAGGAATAGAGCACCGTATTGCGAGTCCTGATCCAGCCAGTGGCTCACCCACTTCACGCCCGCTCCGTCCAGGATCAGGCGGACGTCTTCGCCCGACTCCTTCAGCTCGCGAACGACCATCAGGGCGTTGGCCATTCGTCCCATCGCTTCTGGAGTATTCGTGTCAGCGAGCAGTACAACGGCTACTTTCATCACTGGCTCCAGCGGCTCAGCCGGTCACCGCAGCGCTGCATTCCGTGCAACGCTGCGGGACCGACTCGGGGTGAGGAGTCCGGCACGAAAACTGGCCGAGCCCAGCGGGCAGTAGGTCACGACTTCTCCTTTGCACAGGGATTGGCCTTGTTCTTGCCACAGGGATTGCATGGATTGCAGGGATTGGCCGCCGCCGGGGCGTCGCTGGCAAAAATGCTCACCTCTACCTGGATCTCGTCACTGACCTTCGAGCCCACGACTCCCTCGAAGCCGCGGATCTGGTGGTCCTTCAGCGGCACTTTGAAGTTCGCTCGCGTTGCCAGGAGATTGCCCGGCATCTTCTGCTTTGTCTGCTCGCTCTCGCGAAGGTAGGCCACGCGGGCGGGAATGCGGGCCTGGCGCGTGACTCCGTTGACGGTCAAAGGTCCGACGAGAGTCAGGTCGTACGTCTGGTAGTCGGTGCTGACCTTGACCTGCTTCACTTCTGCGACCTGGTCGATCACAAAGGTGATCTCCGGGTGCTCAGAGGCGTTGAGCCATTCTGGTCCCCGCAGGTGCTCATCACGCAGCGGTATTCCGGTATTCAGACTGGCCACGGGCACGGAGAAAGATCCGCGCGGGCCCTTGTTTGGCGCCTGGGGATCGAACGCGAAGTAGCCGCGAATCTCATTCGTGGTCCCGATGATGTCCTCGAGCGGCGCCCTGCTCGAGAAGGTGGCCACGTTTCGCTTCATGGGATCTGAAACGTAGAACATCTTGCCGTGCTTGGCATGGCACGGATTCACCGCCACCTGGGCGGTGGATTTGCCGCAAGGGTTGCAGGGATTGGACGCCTTGGGCGCACACGGGTTGGCCTTGTCGCCGCATGGATTCCTGGCACCCGTGTGCGCGCCCTGCTGTGCGGCCACCTGGGCGCTGAGCACAAGGACGCCAACGATCAGCAACGCGAAAGCAATTCGTGGATGCATGCTTCCTCCAGAAGTGAGTGATTTAGGACTGAATGGAGACGCGAATTTGATCAGGGTTCCCAGGTCGTGCGGGTCGTGCCCGCCTGAGCGTCAGCAACCATCCCAGCAGGGCTATGGGCCAGACAGTCATCAGAGTGCTCGCCACGCTGAGCCAATGGCGGTCCAGAACACCTTGAGGAGTCGGCAGCAGGCCGAAGCGAAACTCCCGGCGGACCACGGTCGTGGTTGGGGCCCCGTCCAGAAGCCCGGCCTGGGCGAAGGGATCATCCTGGCCTGCCTCCAGCGGGACCTGTTCGACGACGCTGAACTTCGTGTAGGCATCAGCCCCCGTGACCCACCAGGCAGCGAACGCAATTAGGGTCACAACCAGCGCTCCTGACAGCCAGAGAGCACCAGGACCCTTCGCAGCGCCGTTGCGACGATGTTCGGCCTTCATTGCTCGACCTCCTGGCCGGGGATCAAAGGAATGCGCCGCGTCAGGTCCGCGACGCAGCGAAAGCCGACGTTGTTGAACGCCTCGTCGGGTGGGCTGGCACCGCGGTAGTGCGTGTTGTATGCGCCGCAGTAGTTGGGGCTGCAGAACCAGCTTCCGCCCCGCGCTACTCGGCGATCGCCCGAGGCGGGACCGCGGGGGTTCTCCTGCGCAGACGTGCTGTAGTAGTCCACCGCATACCAGTCGGCGGTCCATTCCCAGACGTTGCCGAGCATGTCGTGCAGCCCCAGGTCGTTCGGGGGGAAGCTGCCTGCCGGAGCAGTCCCGAAGAAACCGTCCCGAAGCTCATTTGTCTCCGGCCAGTTGCCCTGCCAGACATTGCCCGGCGCAAAAATTTCTGAGTCCCCGGCGCCGCCGCGAAGCGATAAGTGGCCTGTCGCCGAAGGATGTGGTGCGGTCGTGGCAGGGGCGTGCTGATGGGAAAGGGAATGCGAGGCGTCCGTGCCATTGGCTGGCGCGCTTGCCAGGAGCGGATCGGCGGAAAAGTGGCGCTGCCCGCCGGCTCGCGCTGCGTACTCCCATTCAGCCTCTGAAGGGAGCCGCTTTTCAGCCCAACGGGCATAGGCCGAGGCGTCATTCCAGCTCACGCAGACCACCGGGTGGTCCATCCTGTCGTCGATGCTCGATCCGGGCCCATCCGGAGAGCGCCAGTTGGTCCCAGGAACGCGGATGAAATCCGTCCCTCCGGGAAGGTAGACCCACGCATAGCCATTTCGCTCGGCGTCGGTGACATGCCCCGTGGCCTTCACGAACTGGCCGAACTGCTGATTTGTGACCTCATGGCGATCAAGCCGAAACGTCCTCAGACGAACCGGATGAACTGGCTGCTCGTCTGGGTGTGCTGAGTCACTGCCCATCTGGAACTCGCCGCCTGCGACCACGACCATGCCGGGAAGAAGCTCTACGGAGTCTTTGTCTACGCTCTCGGCATGGGCCAGAACGCTCAGCCGATAGCGGTCACTCACCATGTCGGTGCCCCCGCCGAGATACCCTTGCTCTGGGGCCTGCGGTTCCGTTGCCCGACGATCCCACTGCACAGAGTTAGAGATCAGCACCGCCAGCCAGACTATTGCGGCAAGCGCGTACAGGCCGATCCGCATGTGCTTGGGTCTTCCGGGCATCAATTGGTTAGTCGTCGCGCGCCGCTGCTCCTTACACGCGGATCGAGTTTTTTCCAACAAGTTTTCGTAACAGCGAGCTGCCCGCAATTCGCCCTCGTTGCGGCCCGAAAAGGCGCGCGGCAGAGCGAGCATCAATACATTCGCCCCCGGGGATGAAAACACCGGCATTTCCAGGCACGCACGCGATGCCCGATCACACTTCAACGGCTCGGAATAATCCTGCCTAGACCGGCACTCCTATGTGGAGAATGACAGGTAACCTCCGGAAGCGCTGGTCCCGCGGGCCGCGACGAAGATGAAGGAGTCCGACCGAAGTAGCTTGCCGGGCGGCAAGCACCGCCCGCATTCGTGCCCACTGTTGGAAGCACTGGAGACGGGCCGGAGATCATCGACATGAGCGATCAAACGATCAACCAAGGCAATCAGCGAGCAACCGAGCGATGGAGTCTGCTGGGCGCAGTGGTGGGCGCGATCGCGGCGTCAATCTGCTGCCTGGGGCCGCTGGTCCTGCTGACACTTGGAGTTGGCGGCGCTTGGGCCAGCAGTCTGACTGCTCTTGAGCCCTATCGTCCGCTGTTCATCATCATGGCCGTGGCGTTCCTGGGGTTTGGCTTCTATCGCGCCTACCGCAAGCCGGTTGGGGCGAAATGTGGACCGAACGGTTCATGTGCCGTGCCGCGCGCCAAGCGAATCAATCGGATCGCGCTGTGGATCATCACGCCGCTGATCCTTGCTTTGCTCGCCTTTCCCTATTTCGCTCCGCGTCTGTTTGCGCAAGACAATTCG
The DNA here is from genome assembly GCA_041749155.1 of Phycisphaerae bacterium. Classification (GTDB taxonomy): domain Bacteria; phylum Planctomycetota; class Phycisphaerae; order Tepidisphaerales; family Tepidisphaeraceae; genus JAEZED01. Next base: position 26,547 of record JBGTBZ010000111.1, on the reverse strand, counting down.
ATCGAGGCAACTTACATGAATGCCGAACAAGCCGTGTTGAACGTTCAAGGAATGACCTGCGCCGCCTGCACCGCCAATGTCCGTCGCAGTCTCATGAACGTTGAGGGCGTGCAGGATGCCAAGGTCACGCTCGACCCGCCGCACGCCGTCGTGAACTACGACCCGGCGAAGACTTCCGTGGCTGCGCTGACGCAAGCGACGGCGGAGGCCGGCTATCCGTCATCTGTCGAACCACAACAATGAGGATCACACGATGCGCACGTGGAAGGTTATGCTCATCGTGGCAGCGGTACTGATCCTTGGCGTCGGCGGGTACTTTGGATACAGATTCGCGGCCAAGCTCGCCAAGTGGCGCCACCTCGATCGCACCTACAGTGAGGAATTCCCATCCCCCGCGGAGCTCGCCTCGGCGGTGAAAGGCAAGCATGTCCTGTTTCACTTCAAGACGGGCCTGAAACAGGACGACAGCCAGATCTGCGTCGGATTCAACACGGTCTTCGCGGCCCTCGAAGCGGGCGCGGATGTGACCGTGTTGTTCGACGCAGGCGCGACCCTCGACTTGGACAGCAATCTGGCCAGCACCGGCGTACCGGAGCGTCTGAAAAAGGTGATCGCCTCACAGATGCACCTGCCCCTCGATGAGATGCCGGACGATTACGGCGCGTACCTCGACTTACTGCACAAGCGCGGGGCGCGCGTGTACGCAAACACGGCGATGCTCATCGTCACCGGAGAGGCCGACAAGGTGAAGCAGTCTCCGCCACGCCACCCGTACGTGATCCCCGCCACGTATGCCGATGTCGTGCGGCTCAGCGCCGAAGCGGACACCGTCCTCGTTTACTGACAATCGCCAGTCGGAAGGGCATGAAGCATGACTGACAACTTCGATCTTCTCATTCTCGGCTCCGGCTCCACCGCCTTCGCCGCCGCCCTGGCCGCGCAGGAGTTGGGCAAGACCGCCGCGATGACCGAAGAGCGCCCGATCGGCGGCACCTGCGTTAATCGCGGCTGTCTGCCTTCCAAAAATCTCATCGAAGCCGCCAAACTCATCCACGACGCCCGCAACCCCCGCTATCCCGGCCTGACGCCTTGCGAAATCACACTCGATTTCGCCGCGCTCATCGCGCAGAAAGATCAAGTCGTTCACGACTACCGCAAGAAGAAATATGAGAGCCTTGTGGGCGGCCAGTTCAGCATCCAAGAAGGTCATGTCGAGTTCGTGGACTCCAACACGGTTGAGGTCAACGGCAAGCGGCTGAGCGGCGAAAAGGTGCTGATCGCCACCGGCTCGCGCCCGGTCATCCCCAAGATCGAAGGGTTGGATCGCGTGCCATACCTCACCAGCGATCTGCTCACCGTCGATGAGCCGCTCGAACTGCGCGAGTTGCCCAAGTCGCTCATCATCGTTGGCGGCGGATACATCGCGCTGGAACTTGGGCAGATGTTCAGCCGCTTCGGCACCGAAGTGACGATCATCGACCGCAACACGCAGCTCTTGGCCCACGGCTACGAGCCGGAAGTGGGCCTCAGCATCGGCGAAGTGTTCGCCGAAGAGGGCATTCAGATTGTCACCAGAGCGACGGTCCGTGCTGTGCGGCAAGAACAAGATGCGGTGGTGATGACCGCGACGGTCGGCGCAAAGGAACGCCAATACCGGGCTGAGAGATTGCTGATCGCGACCGGCCGGCGTCCGAACACCGACAATATCGCGATCGAGCGCTCCGGCGTGGCGATGAACGGGGATGGTGAAATCGAGGTGAACGAGCACCTGCAAACCAACATGCCTCACATTTTCGCCGCTGGCGACGTGATCGGTCGTCAGCACGGCAGCCAGATGGCGACACCGGTCGGAGGCCGCCATGGCGGCATCGCCGCCCGCAATGCGGTTGCCGGCGGCGAGCTTCGGGCCGTGGACCACCGCGTCATCCCGCGCGTCATCTTCACCGATCCACAAGTGGCGCTGGTTGGAATGACGGAAGAGCAAGCCACCGCGGCGGGCCACGAGTGCTGGTGCAGCACCGTGCCGATGTCGCTGGTGCCGCGCGCGGGCGCGATCCGCGACACGCGCGGCCTCATCAAAATGGTGGCCGATGCGCACACCAACGAAGTGCTGGGCGTGTCAATGGTCGGCCACAACGCCGGCGAGGTCATTCACGAAGCGGCGATGGCGATGCGGTTCCGCGCTCGGCTGCAGGACATCATCGACCTGCTGCACGTCTACCCCACGATGGCCGAGGCGCTGAAGATCGTGGCGATCTCCCGGTACAAGGACCCCGCGAAGCTGTCGTGCTGCGCCGAGTGATCTTGCTCCGGCCCCCCCCATCACCGTGCCCTAAGCCGCTTCCGAGGGAATAGGAGCGGCGAAACATCGCACATATAGGCAACGTCGCTCAAGGTGGGCGGGCGCTGCCGCCCCGCTGCAGGAACTGACTTAGCCGCCACGACACCTTCTGTCCGGGAGTTCCGCCATGCTGTCAGACGTCCAAGAGGCATCCGTTCGCCAGCGCTACGCGGAGGCAGGCCGCCGAACCGAGCCCTGCCTATGCGTTCCGAGCAACGCATATGATTCGCGCTACCTGGCGGCAATCCCGCAGGAAATCGTTGAGCGGGACTATGGGTGCGGCGATCCGAGTCGATTCGTCGAGGAGGGCGAGACCGTCCTGGATCTCGGCAGCGGCAGCGGGAAGGCTTGCTACATCTGCGCGCAGAAGATCGGGCCGGCCGGTCGCGTCATCGGCGTGGACTTCAACACGCCGATGCTGGCGCTGGCGCGAAAGCACCAGCAGGAGATTGCGCGGCGGCTTGGCTTTGACAATGTAGAGTTCCGCAAGGGCAGGATTCAAGATCTTGCACTCGACCTGGAGAGGCTGGAGGAGCATCTCCGAGAGAAGCCGGCGGACTCGGCCGACAGGTACCTTGCCACCCAGGAGCATGCCGAGTTACTGCGCCGGCACCACCCGATGATTCCGAACCAGAGTATTGACGTTGTCGTGTCAAACTGCGTTCTGAACCTCGTAGAAACGGCGCAGAAGCAGCAGCTCTTCGCGGAGATGTTCCGCGTGCTGCGGCGCGGCGGCCGCTGCGTTATCAGCGACATTGTCTCCGACGAGCTTGTGCCGCATGATCTGCAGGAAGACCCGAGCTTGTGGAGCGGTTGTATCAGCGGTGCGATGACCGAGACCGGATTTCTGAAGGCCTTCGAGGAGGCCGGCTTTCATGGCATGAGCATACTTGAGCGCGCGGCCGAGCCGTGGCAGACAATTCGCGGCATCGAGTTCCGCAGCGTCACGGTGGCGGCGTACAAGGGCAAAGAGGGCCCGTGTCTTGAGCGCAATCAGGCCGTCGTTTACCTGGGGCCATGGCAGAAGGTGACCGACGACGATGGCCACACGCTCGTGCGGGGCCAGCGCATGGCTGTGTGCGACAAGACCTTCAACCTCTTCCGCCGCGAGCCGTATTCCGAGCAGTTGGCGTTCATCGAGCCGCGCGAGGCGATCCCGTTGGACGAAGCGAAGCCGTTCGACTGTCGGCGCAGCGCGGTCCGCCACCCGCGGCAGAGCAAGGGGGCCGGGTACGAGGCTACGACTGAGGAAACTGCCTGCTGCGGCCCAGAGGGGTGTTGCTGAGCCACAACGGTACCCGAGGGGGCCGGCCCGTTCGGTAGCTGGCGCCACCCTCAGCAATGAGTATAACGCTCCTCATATTGCTCGCACTGGTCGCCGCCGTGGCATTTGCTAATGGCGCGAATGATAACTGCAAGGGTGTGGCGACGCTCGTCGGTCACGGCGCGGCGCGTCCATCCGCGGCTCTGGCCTGGGCCGCTGCGAGTACGTTTGCCGGGGCAGTTGTCGCATTCTTCGTGGCCGGAGGGCTCGTCAAGAGCTTCAGCACAGGGTGGTTCATGACCGGCACAACCATTGGCCTGGGGTTCTTGCTCTCGGTGGCGGCGGGCGCGGCAGGATGGGTGCTGGCCGCCACGCGCCTCGGGCTTCCTGTCTCCACCACCCATTCTCTGGTGGGCGCGCTCACGGGGGCGGGGCTGGTGGTGTTTGGCGGGGCAAGCGTGCAGTGGGCTGTTCTTGGGACCACACTCTCGCTCCCGCTGGCGCTGGGGCCACTGCTTTCGCTCGCAACGGTCTATGCGGCGTCGCTCCCCGTCATGTGGATGGTCCGGCACTGGGCTCAGCGATGTATTTGCCTCTCGCCGGCCGGTATGCAGCCGATCCCGGTCGCAGTAGCCAAGGTGCAGGCATCCGGGGCCGGCCAGCCGCCGGCGATTGACGCGCGGGTATTCATCGATTCAGAGGCGGCCTGTACCCCCCTCGTCGAACGTGGAGTTGCCGAACTCGTTCTCACGACCTCGCGGGCCGCTAACGCGATCCACTGGTCTAGCAGCGGCCTGGTCGGTTTCGCCCGAGGGTGGAACGACACCCCGAAGATCGCAGCGTTAGGCGTCGCCGGCATGACGCTGGGCGGCGTTGATGCGGATACATCGGCCGTGGTCAGTTTCGGCATGGTGGCCGTCGTGATGCAACTCGGCGGCCTTTTCGCGGGGCCTCGCGTCTTGGAGACGCTGGCGATGAAGATCACACCGCTGCCGCTGGGCCATTCGCTGACGGCCAGTCTGGCGACGGCATCGCTCGTCAGCCTGGCGTCGTGGAACTCACTGCCCGTGAGTACGACCCACGTAGCAACCGGCGCGATCGTCGGCGCCGGGCTGCGACACGATCCGCGAGCCGTTGCATGGGCAAGAGTGCGCGACATCCTGCTCTCCTGGGTGGTGACGCTTCCTGCGGCAGCTCTCATGGCTGCTGTCGTGGCAGCGCTGTTTCAGAGCGCCTGATCGAATACCGGATGGACGCAGGTTCAGATTGGAAGCAGATGCCTCGGCTCGACGAACACCGATGCGACCACGCTCTCAGATTCCGCTTGCGCATCGAATCGATGCACCGGCACCGTCGCGTCATCCACGACCAGCACATAGTCGCAATGCCGGTCAGACCAGAAGACCACTCTGCGCCCCGACTCCTCACCAAGCAATCGCGGTATCAGTTCTCTCTGCTCCGACTGCCGCGGCAGTCGGAACTGTTCAGCGCAGTAAACGCTGAGCGAATAGGTGCGATCGCCGTCGGTCCATCGGCTGTAGAGTACTGCCCGGTCGTCGAAGTTGGTCAACCGCGCGCCAATCAGGGTCCAGTGTGAGGGGGGCTTTGGTCGGAGCGGGTCGATCGGCATCTGCTCGCGATATGAAGCTCGAACAAGCTCCCAGTCGTCCGTTACCAATGCCAGTTCCGGCTGGCTTGCGTGGGCAGCCACCGCCAGCGCCGCAAACTCGTGGAGATTGTCATTCTTCCAGGCGGCAACGGCCAGTGCCAGGAAAACGATCACGCCCAAGGAGGCGGCGACCGCCAGGCGTCGCGGACCGAGCAGCAGCTCTAGAAACGGCCCGAGAAGTCGCACGCGACGATGTCCGCTGGCGCGTCTGGGAATCTCCAGCAGTCGCGACCGCATTCCGGAGGGGACTACCACTCTGCTGAGCTGGATCCGCAACTCCTCGTCAAAGCGGAGCAAGGCCAGCCATTCAGCCTCGATCGACCCGCCGATGCGGCTGATGTGCTCCAGCATCGCGAGCCGGTCGGGGTGATTCGAAGGCAGGGCTGCCACCTCCTCCATCCGATTGCGCAACTCCTGAAGATATGCCTCGCTGGATATGTGTGAGTTCATGCGATCCCTCCAGTCTGCCGGCGCGCGTGCGGGTGCCGCGCTTCGTCCGCGGGGGCCATGGCAGCGACGGAATCCCCAACGAGCCGAATGCCGGACCTTTCGGTATCGAACTGCTGCCGGATCTGCTGGCGCGCCCGATGAACCCGCGAGAGCACCGTTCCCAGCGGCAGGTCAAGGGAGTCGGCCGCCTCCTGGAATGTCATGCCCACAAGGAATACGAGCAGCAGAGGCAGCTTATACCTCTCCTCAAGCACTTCCAGCGCCCTTTGAAGCAACTCCTCGCGCTCCATCGCCGCGCCTGGTTGCCCGTCGCTCGCGGCTTTGTCCGCGACAAATGCCGAATCAGTCGTGCCGATCCGATCGAGCCGCCGCGTCTGGTCGCGCAGCCATCGGGAATATCGACGGCGCAGGATGCGAAACAGCCATCCCCTGGCGCGATCAGGCTCGCGCAGAGAGGCCATCGAGCGCCAGGCGTGATAAAACGTCTCCTGCACGAGATCCTCGGCCGCATCGGCGTTGCCGCACAACCGGGCGGCGAGACGGTAAAGCGGCTCTGAGTGCTCCGTGACCCATTGCTCGTACTGGCCTTGCTGCTGAGTCACTGATACGTGTGTGCCTCGTTTAATGACGGTTATTCCCAAGTCTGGCACCGATAACGATATGTCTGGCCCAATAGCGCGACCGGGAATAGTGCCGTGTAGGCGACGCACATCCGTCGGCTGGCATAGTCGACCTGTGGAAATGCCCTTAAACTCCTCGCTTGGTGCGGAGGTCTACCGGGATGAGCCAATCACTTTCACTGCACGTGCGCGTCCAACCCGGCCAGCGGGATGGCCGTGCTTTTTCAAAGGCGGTGGTAGCTGCCTCAGGGGCCGAGCTGCGCTCCGCAGATCTCGAAACGATTCAGGTGAACATCGGCCTGAAGTGCAACTTGGCATGTCATCACTGTCACGTCGAGAGCGGACCGAAGCGCCGCGAGGAGATGTCCTGGGAGACGATGCTGATGGTGCTCGACGCGGCGCAGGCTGCCGGCGCCGCGACCATCGATATCACCGGCGGCGCGCCGGAGATGCACAGGCACTTCCGCCGGTTCGTCATCGATGCACGCGGGCAAGGGCACCAAATCATCGTTCGCACCAACCTGACGATCCTGCTCGAGCCGGCGTATGAGGACCTGCCGGAGTTCTTCCGCGCGCACCGGGTGCATCTGATCGCGTCGCTGCCCTGCTATCTTGAAGTGAACGTGGACAAACAGCGCGGCAGGCACGTGTACGTAAGGAGCATCGAGGTCATCCGGCGATTGAATGCGGTGGGCTTCGGCGTAGAGCCCGATCTTGAGTTGGACCTTGTTTACAACCCCGGGGGGCCGTCGCTGCCGCCGCCCCAGAAGCAGTTGGAGGCGGACTATCGAAGGGAACTGCATGCGCAATTCGGCATCCGGTTCACGCGTCTGCTGACGATCACGAACATGCCGATTGGGCGTTTTGAGCATGATCTCGAGCGCGACGGACAGGGCGAAGCGTACCGGCAGCGGCTGCGGGAAGCGTTCAATCCGGCGACGATCGGGCCGCTGATGTGCCGACACCAAGTGCATGTGAGCCACGACGGCACGCTCCACGACTGTGATTTCAACTACGCGCTGAAGATGCCGACCAATCGTCCCGCGCCGCGCCATATCAACAACTTCGATATTGAAGCTCTGCGAACCCGCGCGATCGCCACGGGCGAGCACTGTTTCGGCTGCACGGCGGGGAGCGGATCGTCGTGCGGGGGAGCATTGACATGATCATTACGGCATGGTCCCGAACACCGCCGCCGCGTTGAAGCACGTAAAACCCTGGAGGTTGCCATATGATTGGAATTCGCCTCGTATCAGTCACCGCCGTTCTGGCCTGCTCGGCCATTGTTGCCGCACAAGCCCCAAGCCCCGCCGGCGCGACAACAAATGACGTCAGCAATGCGCTCGCAAGCGTTCGCGGACACACGTTTCATCCGGTGGATGGCAAGAGTTTCACCATCGATCGCGACCTCAAGCAGCATGGCATCGCTGATCTTGATGATGCGGACTGGAAGGTGCGGACATTGGCCGTACGCGATCTCGTTCATGCCGGTGACGATGCGATTCCGCAGATTGCGGCCGGACTCCAGGAGCCGAATGTTCAGGTGCGATACGTGTGCGCCATGGCACTGGGCATCCTCAAAGCCAAAGATGCGATTCCGGCTCTGGAGAAGGTTGTGCGAGACGACGCCGACGCCCTGGCGCGCTCGCAGGCGGCAATCGCGTTGGGCCAGATCGAATCGACCGGGTCGCTTGAACTGTTGCGCGAACGCATGGCCAACGATTCATCGCGCGATGTGCAGCACCAGTGCGAACTGTCGATCGATCAGATTCAGAAGAAGATGGGCGCGACCGATGAGTTGCGCGCCGCGTACGCGTCACTTGATCCGGGCAAGTTCGAAGCAGTACGAGTCGGCGAGGCAGCACCCGATTTCACGTTGCCACATACTGAAGGATCAGCGTGGTCGTTGCGCGACGCGAAGGGCCAGTGGGTGGCGCTCGTATGGGTGTTCGCTGATTGGTGCCCGGTCTGCCAGGGCGAGTTCCGCGAACTGATCGAGATGCGCGAGGAGTTCGCCGAGGCAGGCGTACATGTCGCGACGATCGAAGCCCACGATCGTTATCGCGCTCGCGTCATGGTCGGGAAGGAAATCGACCCGAAGTATTGGTTTGCCAAGGAGTCGTTTCAGAAGACGTACGCCGAACAAATCTGGTGGCCTCACCTGATCGATCGGGCCGGAGCGGTCGGCGCCATCTACGGCGTCGATCCCCTGGCGTTCGCGGTGCATGCCGAATACATCAATCGACCATCAACGATTCTCATCGATCCAGAGGGCATCGTGCGCTTCGCCTACTACGGCACGTTCTGGGGTGACCGCCCTTCGATCAAGGAAACGCTGAATATGATCCAATCACGCGACTTTTCCTACGAGAACCCCAAACGCCGCAAAGCGCCTCAGACCAGTTCGAAAGAGCGGGAGCGATGAATCGCCAAAGCGCGCAATAGGAGTCGTCGCATGAAACCCAACGATACCAACGGCCATCTCGCGCCTGATCAGCGCCCCTTCCGTGTGCTCATCATCTCCGGCTCCAATCGCCGTCAGTACAACTGCCCAGGCGTCGATTCCAAATCCCGCACGCTCATGCTGCGCATGGCCGAGCGCCTTCCGCAGGATTGGGAGATCGATCTTGAAGACCTCGGCAATGTCTATGCCCGCGCGCACATCCAAAGTTGCAACTCATGCGTCTCCACATCGATGGCCTTGTGCTGCTGGCCGTGCAACTGTTACGAGAAACACAACAAGGACGAGCCCGACCTCATGTGGGACCTTGATCTCTACTCTCGCATCGACTTGGCCGACGCCTGGGCCATTATCGGCCCCATCAACTGGTACGCCCCCTCGAGCAATCTCAAGCTGATGTTCGACCGCCTGGTGTGCATGAACGGCGGCAACCCGCGCGAAGACCTGATCGAACACAAGAACCCTGAACTGGCGATGAAGTTCGAACACGCTCCCGAGTGGGAAGGATTAAGCGTTAATCACCTTGAGGGTCGCACTGCCGCGTTCTTCTGCTACGGCGATGGCGGCGGCGACGAACTGGATGAGGCCGGCCGTCCCACTGTACTTCGGCACCCGGAGTATTTCGATCCCAACCAAGAGCCTTTCGAGAACATGCGCGATGCGTACGCCCCGCTTGTGTGGCAATGCCGGTATGGCGGCGTCGAGGTTCCCGACCGACTCTGGTGCTACACGGAGTTCGGAAAGGATGAGAAGTACAGCGACAATCAGGCGGAGCACCTGCCGCTCCGACCGAAGGTGCTAACGCTGTTCGATAGCTGGACCGATGAGTTCGGTCGGTTCGTCGCCGCCAAGGGCAAGGTGCCGCCCGGCAAGTACCGCGCGTTCGGCTACGAAACGCCATCTCACCGCTTCGCCGATCTAAAATTGAAGTGGCGCGACCTGCGCATGCGCGCGGGTCACGCGCCCAAGGGTTCATCGCCACGGATTCAACATGACATGAACCTCAACAAGGACGCGACCTGGAAGCCAGGCAGGAGCGAGCGCGAACGACAATCCGCCACCGACAGCGAGGCCTGATGCCGGCCGATGCACCGACCGCGTTGTCGGGCCGCGGAGATATACCGCTCGCCGATTATCTTGGTGGCTCGCGAGTGATATTCGATCCGGCTGATGCCGCCCTCCCAACGATCAGTTCGGCGTACGGTTGGCGAATGCTCAGGGCACACTCGAAGCTGCCGCATTCACGCACGAAGACCTGATCGACCACAAGAACCCGGAACTTGCGATGCGATTGGAAAAACCGCCGCGGTGGGAAGATATCAACATCAACCATCTCGAGGGCCGCACCGCCGGATTCTTCAGCTATGGAGACGAGGGAGCAAACGAGATGGATGAGAGCGGGAGGCCGAAGATTCTCCGGCACAAGGAGTGGTTCCGTCCGGAGGAATGGCCATCGGAGGATGATCGCAATGCCTACGCGCCGCTAGTGTTGCAGTGCCGATGGAGCGGCATCGAAGTTCCCGATGAGCTGTGGATGGCATCGCACACCGGAGTGGGTCTGCCCTACGCCCACAACCAGGCCGAGGACTTGATCCACGAGACGAAGATCATGAGTGACTTCGATGCGTGGGTCGATCGCTTCACAGCGCACGTCCGCGCGAAAGGCAGAGTGCCGCCCGGCAAGTTCCGTGCGTTCGGCTACAAGCCGCCGGGCCATCGCTTCGCGGACTTGAAACTCAAGTGGCGCGACTTGCGGATGCGCGCCGGGCATCCGCCGGAGGGTCCTCGCCGCAGAGACAGCACAAGCTCAATCTGAACCGAGACGCAACCTGGAACCCTAGCGAAAGCGAGTCCGAGCGATCGGCCCGGACATCAAGAGCAGGGCAAGTACGTCCAGCCTGTTGATCAGTAACCACGGAGGTGTGGCCGGCTGCGGCGCTGGCCGTCCCCGGCGAACCCCAGGCGGGCGGCTCTGAGGGGCGTCGAGATGGCTAACCTTCTGGCAATGAGCCGCGCACCGACCAATCCGAGCTCGCCCCTGAAGGTCGCCCTCATCGGCGGGAGCGGACTTGGCGAGACGTTCCGCGCAGAGGACGCGCGCATGCTCAAACCGCAGACGCCGTTCGGCAGGCCTTCCTCACCCATCTTGGAGGTGGAGCTTGAGGGCGTGCCGGTGCTTCTGCTGAGCCGGCATGGACATGGGCATCTGCTCAATCCTTCGCAGGTGCCTTATCGCGCCAACATTTTCGCGCTGAAGGAGTTGGGCGTCACGCACGTTCTTGCATCCGGAGCGGTCGGCAGCCTCCGCGAGAAATATGAGCCAGGGGATGTGGTGATTCCCGATCAACTGATTGATAAGACTCTCGGCCGAGTGGGGACATTCTTCGAAAATTCCGCTGTTCACGTGGAGCAGGCGGAGCCGTTCTGCCCGATTCTGAGGGGGATCCTGCGCGAAGCGGCCACTCAGATCGATGGCTTGCGCGCGCATGGTGGCGGTTGCTACGTCTGCATGGAAGGACCCGCCTTCAGCACCCGTGCCGAGAGCAAAATGCATCGGCTGTGGGGTGGAGACATGATCGGAATGACGCTGATGCCCGAAGCGAAGCTCGCGAAGGAAGCGGAACTGCCCTATGCGGCCGTTTGCCTTGTAACGGACTACGACTCGTGGCGTACACCTTCGACGCACGACCCGTTCGCGTTGCTGAGCGAGATCACTGCGAATCTGAAGCAGGCAACGGCGAACGCTACCTCGCTGCTGCGGCGGGCGATCAGGATGACGTCTGATCGGCACGATGAGCTGGCAAAATGCCCGGCCCGCGACGCCTTACGCCTGTCAATCTGGAGCGACAAGCGGCTGATCGACCCCGGCGAGGTCACGCGGCTCCGGCCGCTCTGGGGGAGATACTTCGAGGTGTCTGCCGAGTCGCCTGACCAGTAGTCTCAATAGCCAGGCATAAACTTCTTTCTCCGTTTTGAGGTCGGCCATATCACGGGGGGCGCCCCGGAGATGACCCCGCACTTGCGGCGATTCGTCGCCGCCGCGCGTCAGCAGGAGCTGGAGGTAATGGTTCGCACAAACCTCACGATCCTCCTGCGCGAGGGCTACGGGGACCTGCCGGCGTTTTACCGTGACCATCAGGTTCAACTTGTAGCTTCGCTGCCTGTTACCTGGAGAGTACGTCGATAGACAACGTGGGCGTCACGTCTACCGCGAGAGCATTGAGGCATCCGCAGGTTGAATCGAGGCTACGGAATCGACGCCGCGCGGTCGCTGGACCTGCTCCCCAACCGGATCGGTCCGTCGCTGCCTCCGAATCAGCACGATCTCGAGCTCCTCCTGCTGCGGGGCTTTGGCTTGAATAAATTTCGGCTGCATCCGACCTTCGCACTGGGAGCTTCTCCAGTCCCGGGGGAATAAGGGTGGCGGGGCGCGGCACATCCTTTCGCAGAAACATCGACAGGTCCTTACCGGAGCGCCCATGCGAACCACCACGCTGCCCACGCCACAACATTGCCCATTGCCGACGGCTGTCGCCCGGCCCCTGCTCATTGCGCTGATGGCGATGGCACTGCTGTCCGCCACGGGGTTTGCTCAGCAGGGCTCCGGGGCTCAAGACGGCGACGACACCCGCAAGTCCGAGCTGAAAGAGCCGGTGCCGAAGGTGCTCGGCATCCTTTTCTACGCCGACTGGTGCGCTTCGTGCAAGGTGCTCGAGCCGAACCCCGAGCCGGTGATGAAGCGCTTCGATGATCAGCCGATCGTGGTTACGCGGTTCGACATGACGGATGACACGACGAAGTACAAGTCGCGACTGCTGGCCAACCTGCTCGGCTTCGGCGACGAATTTCAGGAGAACGAGCGGAAGACGGGTTTCATGCTGCTCATCGATCCAAAGACAAAGCAGTTGCTCGGGAGGCTGACAAAGACCCATAGCGAGGAAGAGCTGGCTCGCGAGATCGAGCGTTCGCTGGGTCGCTGAAGGGAAGGGGTTGGATCGTCACGCGGCAGCGTGCTCCAGGGCCTTCGATATCGGCAACACCGAGGATCATGCTATGCGCATCGCCATCCGGACAGTGGTCGCATTGATCATGCTGGCCGTCGTTGCCGCCCTTGTCCTGCCACGGATCTGGCCGGAAGCGGTACTGGCAATGCCACAGCCTCCCGCGCGGCCTGAAGCGGCAGATCTGGAAGGTCGTGGCTTCGACCTCTCGAACCTGCAGGTCCCGCGCGAAGAGATCCAGGCTGGCGGGCCACCAAAGGACGGGATCCCAGCCCTTGTAGATCCCAAGACCGCCCCATTGGACGAAGCGACGGGACTGCTCGATGAGGATCGGGTGATCGGTGTCACCGTGAAAGGCGAGTCGCGCGCCTACCCCCTGAAGGTCCTGAACTGGCACGAAGCGATTAACGACACGCTCGGCGGAGCGCCCATCGCCGTGGTCTATTGCCCGCTGTGCGATTCCGCGACCGTCTGGGATCGCCGGCTCGAGGAAAAGAAACTGGAGTTCGGCATCAGCGGCCTGCTGCACAACTCGAACGTCCTGCTTTACGACCGGACGGACCAGGCGCTCTGGTCGCAAGTCGGTCTCGGCGCGATCAGTGGACCTCATGCGGGCAGGTCGCTCGCTAGCCTGCCCTTCGCCATGCAAACGCTCGCGGAGTGGCGCAAAGCGCACCCGGACGGCACTGTTGTCACGCTGGATACAGGCCATACACGCAACTACTCCGGCAATCCGTACGCCGATTATTTCGCATCCGATCGGCTGATGTTCCATGTCCGGCGTCAGGACGATCGGCTGCCGAAGAAAGAGGCGGTGGTCGGGATCAAGATAGGCGCACATGCGCGTGCATATCCGCTGGCTAGGATCCAACAGGCAGAAGGTGCGGTGGTAACAGACGAGCTCGCTGGCAAGCGGGTCGTGCTGAAGGCAAGTAAATCGGGCGTTGAAATCCTGGAATTGCCGCCGGAGGCGCAGGTCGTGCACACCTTCTGGTTCACCTGGGCGGCGTTCCATCCCGACACGGACATCTACGGTTCACCCGCTAAGGCCGCCGACGAATCGACGAAGAAGTAGACCTCGAGCATGGAGCCTGCCTGCAGATTCCAGCGATGCAGTTGTCCCAACGACAGGTTCTCGCTGCGAGGTGGGTGGCCGTCGCACTCATCCTGACTGCTCTGATTCTCCTCGGGCGTCTTCTTCCCCTGCAGGATCTGGCCGCGACACTGGAGGAGTGGATCAGCGGCCTCGGGCACTTCGGACCAGTCATCTTCGTCGCCCTCTACGTTCTCGCCACGGTCCTCTTCGTGCCAGGCATCGTGCTCACGGTCGCGGCCGGCGCCATATTCGGCATTCTCCTCGGCACGATTCTCGTCTCCCTCGGCTCCACCCTCGGCGCGGCGGCGGCTTTCCTGATCGCCCGTTATTTGGCGCGCCGGCAGGTTGCCGACCTGGTCCGCCGCCGGCCGAGGCTGGCGGCGATCGACGCCGCAATCGGTGAAGGCGGCTGGAGGATTGTCGCCCTGTTGCGCCTCTCGCCAGTCGTGCCGTTCAATCTCCAGAACTACCTCTATGGCCTGACGCCCGTTGGTTTCGGGCGGTACGTGCTGGCAAGTTGGATCGCCATGCTCCCGGGAACGGTCATGTACGTCTACATCGGCCACGTCACGGGCACCGCCCTGGCCGGCGGCCGGGAGCGGTCGTGGATCGAGTGGATGCTGCTTGGTGCAGGCCTGCTCGCCACCATCGCCGTTTCCATATACGTCACGATCCTTGCACGGCGGAAGCTGCGCGAACAGAAAGTACTTCCGCCCGAAAGTGAGCCGTCGCCAGAAACGCCCGAGACCGCAGTTGCCATCCGCGGGTTCCCCTGGGGCACCGCCGCACTCTGCGGAGTCGCCCTGCTCCTCGTTGCCGCCGCCGGCTGCGCCCAACTGAGGCCGGAAACATCGAGAAAGATCCTCGGCAGACTGTTTGGGGCCGCGCCGGAGGTGGAGCTGCGGGAGACGTACGAGGCGTCCGAGTCGGACGGGCCCGGGTTCGACCATTCACTGCTGGATGAGCTTCTCGCCCGCCACGTGAACGAGCGCGGCGGTGTGGACTACGAGGCCCTTGCGCAACAACGCGAGCAGCTCCAGCGATATATCGGTTCACTCGCCGATGCGCCCATGGACGAGATGAGCCGCGACGAGAGGCTCGCGCTGCTCATCAACGCCTACAACGCCTTTACCCTGGAGCTGATCCTTGAACACTACCCCCTCGAGGAGATCAAGGATATCCCGGCCGGCCGGCGATGGAAGGACCGGCGATGGAAGGTCGGTGGCCACACCTGGAGCCTGGACGACATCGAGCACAAGCAGATTCGACCGAACTTCCGGGAGCCGCGGATTCACTTCGCGCTCGTCTGCGCCGCCGTGGGCTGTCCGCCGCTTCGGCGGAATGCGTATTCCGCCGTGCGGCTGGAGGAACAGCTCGAGGAGCAGGCGCGCTACGTTCACGAGCATCCGCGCTGGTTCCGCTACGACCCCGATCGCGACCGGGTGTGGCTGACGAGCCTTTACCGCTGGTATGGCGGTGATTTCGAGCAGGTTGCCGGTTCAGTGCTGGCCTACGCCGCGCGTTACAACCCTGACTTGAAGACGGCCCTGGAATCCGGCCAGAAGCCGGACGTCACGTTCCTGGACTACGACTGGTCGCTCAACAGCGCCGCGAACGTGCCGCCGGCGGAAAACTGAGACTCGCAGTGCACTGATTCTCTCAAGTTCGCAGTCAGGTGATTTGATCATGGAAACCCCTACCCCCTGCCTCGATGAGGAAACCGATCCGGAGCTTGACCTGACCGGCGAGTTGCAGGCGCTGCGGCCGTTCGACACCTACAACCGACTGCTACAGCAGAACACCCATCCGCTCCAGTGGGAGAATCCGAGGCCGACGGGGCGGTACAACCTGGTGGTGATCGGTGGCGGCACCGCGGGTCTGGTCACGGCCGCCGGAGCCGCGGGCTTGGGCGCGAAGGTGGCGCTTGTCGAGTCGCGGCTGATGGGCGGCGATTGCCTGAACGTCGGTTGCGTGCCGAGCAAGGCGCTGATCCGCTGTGCGAGGGCTGCGGCTGACGTTCGCGCTGCGTCGCGCTTCGGCGTCCGGATCGACGGCGGGGTCACGGTGGACTTCCCCGGCGTCATGAGGCGCATGCGGAGACTGCGCGCAAAGATCAGTCACCACGACTCGGCGGCTCGGTTCCGGGAGCTGGGCGTGGACGTGTTCATCGGCAAGGCTCGCTTCGTGTCGCGTGATGCCGTCGAGGTCCGGGGAGCTCGGCTCGAGTTCGCCCGGGCCTGCATCGCGACCGGCGGCCGTCCCGCGGCGCCGCCAGTGCCGGGCCTTGAGGAGTCCGGGTACCTGACCAACGAGACCGTCTTCTCGCTCGTGGAACTTCCGCCGCGGCTGGCGGTCCTCGGCGCGGGGCCCGTCGGCTGCGAAATGGCGCAGGCATTCGCCCGCCTTGGTTCAAAGGTCACGCTCATCGAATCGGAGAAGCAGATCCTGAGCAAGGAAAATCCCGACGCCGCCGATATCGTGCGGCGGGCGCTTAGCCGCGATGATGTCCGCATCATCTGCGGCGGCAAGGCAGCGCAGGTCAGCCACGGCAACGGAACGAAGATTATTGCCCTGCAATGCGACGGAGAGCATCAGCAGATCGAGGTGGACGAGATTCTCGTCGCCGCGGGTCGCACGCCGAATGTCGAGGAGCTTGACTTGGGCAGGGCCGGCGTCGCGCACGACCGCCACGGCGTGACTGTGAACGATTACCTTCGCACGAGCAACCCGCAAATTTACGCCGCCGGCGACGTCTGCTTCAAGTACAAGTTCACACACACGGCTGACGCGCTCGCCCGTATCGTGATCCAGAACGCTTTGTTCTTCGGGCGAGCGAAGGCGAGCGCTCTGACCGTTCCGTGGTGCACGTACACCGACCCTGAGATCGCCCACGTGGGCCTGACCGAGCATGAGGCGCGGCAGCGGGGCATCGACGTCAGAACGTTCGCGAAACCGCTGTCGGAGGTCGATCGACCCATGCTTGATGGCGAGGAAGAGGGTCTTTTGAAGGTGCACGTTAGGAA
The DNA here is from genome assembly GCA_041749155.1 of Phycisphaerae bacterium. Lineage (GTDB taxonomy): Bacteria > Planctomycetota > Phycisphaerae > Tepidisphaerales > Tepidisphaeraceae > JAEZED01. The sequence goes on along the minus strand of JBGTBZ010000111.1, from coordinate 9,622 downwards.
TGGCGGCGACACCATCCTCGGCGCCACGCTTGTCGCCCGCCATGCCGGAGAGATGATCTCGGAAATTACGCTGGCCATGGTCGCCGGCGCCGGGCTCAAGACGCTGGGCCGGACCATCCATCCCTACCCGACGCAGGCGGAGGTGTTCCGCAAGGTGGCTGACGATTACCAGAGGACGCGCCTGAGGCCCTGGATGAAGCGCCTATTCACCCGATTCCTTAGCTGGCGACGTAGGTGAAGGTTGCAAGCTGATGTCGAATCCCTGCGTCATCGTCATGGGCAAGATGCCAGTTCCCGGCCGCGTTAAGACGCGGCTGGTCCCGCCGCTCAGCTTTGAGCAGGCGGCGGCGCTCCACGACGCCTTCGTGCACGAAACGCTTAGTCGACTCAGGCCGCTTCGGCCGAACCCTGTCGGGCGCCTTGTGCTTTGCGTAGACCCTCCCGAAGCGACGGGGGAAGCATCCGCGCATTACGGCGACGTTGAGGTCGCCCCCCAAGCGGCGGGCGATCTGGGCTCGCGGCTCATAGCCGCCTACAGCGACGTCGGAAAGAGCAGTTCGACGATGTTCATCGGGTGCGACACCCCCGATCTTCCGCGAGGCCACATCGAGAGTGCCCTGGAGCTTCTGCGGTCCGGAACCGGTGTGGTGCTGGGACCGACGGACGACGGTGGCTTCTGGTGTCTGGGCGTTGCCGCCGGACTCGACCTCGAACCGGTTCTCAACCGGGTCGACTGGTCCAGCGGCCGGGAGATGTCTCAGGTCGTTCGGAACGCCGCGGCGACTGCCCTCCCGGTTGCGATCGCTCGACGCTGGCGAGATATCGATCGCCCACAGGATCTCGTGGATCTGCTTGGACGCTCGAGGGTGCCAGCATCAGATTCCTCAGCCTCGTGAGCAGCTTGAGCAACCGATCGACACGCGATCCCGCCGACACGCGGCGATGTCGGCAGAGCCCGACAGACCGTCTGCTTCCGGAGCTTTTGGTACTCCCAAGGTGCTGGCTCTAGACAATCGGACGCCCAGGGAGCCGGGCGCCACGTTGCAGCTGTCATCGTCACCCAGATCCATCTATTGCGTTTTAACCTTCCAGCATCTGCCCGGCCAAGCGCGGATCATCCTGGAGCAGAGCCAGGCGTTGCCTGCAGAGCAGGGACCGGGCCGACGTGGCGCAGCGGTACGCCTGGGTGGTGACTGTGCTCGTGGGGCCTGGATGAGACCCGGAGCGCGTCTAGGTGGCCAGGGGCTGGCGATGGTTCCCGGCACAGATGTTTCTCCGGTGAAGTGGCGTGCTGCTATCTCCTTTACGCGGAAAGGGGGTAAGGAAGCCATCGTTGATCCCCTCCTTCAGCAAGGAGACTAGGCCGGCACTGTCTGCCCGTGATGGAAGTGAACGCCTTGAACGGGGAGCTGCACCGCCCATAAAATGGGGAGTCCGCAGCCCGGCGTAGTTCGCTGCAAGGCTTTATTCCACAGCAGTTTACCGATGCCAGTTCCAGCGCAATATCGGGGCCGTTACGCCTACCATTTCTGCCATTTGGAGAACCTGCCAAGTGTCCTGCAGCACGGCCTCCTGTGCTGCCACTTGCAGCAGGACCGGCGCATTCGGCACCGGTCGATCGCCGAGCAGTCTATTCAGCATCGCCGGTCCACGATGCCCGTGACCTGCGCGCCGGGCGGGGTCGTCCACGATTACGTGCCATTCTACTTCTGTAAGCGCTCGTCGATGCTCATGGCCGTCGTCCGGGCGAAGAATGTCGACCAACAGGAATTGATCTACTTCGCGGTTCCGATCGAGATCGTTGAGCGGGATGATGTGGTGTTCACATCCGCCTCCGCTAACACCGATCCGCCTCCGAGGTTCTATTCAGATCCCGCCGATCTCGCCAGGCTCAACTGGCAAGCGATTGACAGCCTGAAGTGGTCCATGCCCTCGGACGCAGAAAAGCAGGCGCGGCAGGCAGAGGTCTTGATCCACCGACATCTGCCCGTCGACCGCATCTCCCACATTATTGTCTGGAACGACCACTTCCGAGATCAAGTTCTGCGGAGGTATCGGGAAGCAGGGTTGCCGGCTCCGACCGTCCAGTTCAGTGGGCGACACTACTTGACTAAATACCCACAGGCCCCCAATGAGTCGCTCGTTACGGGTCCCGGTTTCACCCTGGCGCGCTACGACGCAAGCTACCGCGGCCTGGCCGATCACATTGGCCAAGCCGCCGCACCGCGCTTCAAGAATCTCTTTCGGCTTCGCGATCGCCTCCGTGACAATCCGGCGTCCGTCCCGCTCGTGGGCGAACTCTTCGGGCTGAAGTCTGACAACGTCATGCACAAGGAGGACGTGGGTCAGCATACGCAGCGCGTCGTGCAGCACCTGCTCGCCGTCGCGAAGTATCGGGCGCTCAACGACACCGACAAGCTATTGTGTGAGATCGCCGCGTACTTCCACGACGTGGGGAAGGGGCCGAAGGAGCGGTGGAAGGACAACGGGTATCGTCAAAAGGCTGATCTGGATCACCCTGTCACCGGGGCGGAGGCGGTCGCTCAGTACCTCAGAGACAACGTCGGTACAATGAGGCCGCGGTCGGCGCGAGTCCTGGTCATGCTGGTCTGCTACCACGACCTCGTCGGCGACATCATTGGGCGGGGTCGGGATCGGGACCAACTGTTGGATGTGGTCACCGACTCACGCGACATGGACATGCTGATAGCATTGGCAAAAGCGGATGTGACTGCGGTGAATGCAGGTTGGTGGGACGAGGCTGCGGTCGCAGCGCTGCGATCGTGGGTGGTAACCGAACTCGACAAGCGCGCCGGCGGCGCAGCAGGTGACGACGAATGATCGAGTTCACTTCAGGCGACATGTTCGGTCGCGCCTTCGACGCGCGCGTGAACACCGTCAACTGCGTAGGCGTGATGGGGGCCGGGGTTGCGCTCGCGTTCAAGGAACGCTACCCCGAGATGTTCCGCGAGTATAAGCGCGAGTGCGAAGCCGGCCGTATCAAGCCGGGAAAGCTGCACGTTTGGAAGCGCCTCCACGGCGACTGGGTTATCAACTTCCCCACGAAGCGGCATTGGCGCGACAAGTCGCGATACGAGGACATTAAAGCGGGTCTCGAAGCGCTTCGGGAATACCTGAAGGATTACGTCGGGGTTTCGGTCGCATTGCCGGCTCTCGGTTGCGGGCACGGTGGGCTGGATTGGGGCCGCGTGTCCGCGATGATTCAAACTTACCTGAGCGACACTCCGGCGATAGTCAGCGTGTTTGAGCCCAAGGATTCCCGCGCAATCGGGGCGAAGGTCCCCGAGGCTGACCAGCAGATCGACCCAGATGAACTTGAACGCGCTGATGTGGGCGCGTTGGACCCCGATAACCCTTTGTATCCCGATGGCCTTCGCGAAACACATGCCCGTCGGGTGTTCTATCACGGACCATCAGAACTGCTTCGATTCGCGACAGTAGCGCTTGTGTCATCATTCAAGCCTGCTGAGCGTGAGGCCGTCGTGGTTCGGGCTCTGGCGGAAGCCCTCGCGCATCAAACTTCAGTCGTCTTAGCTTTCATCCTGACTGGCAACCGAACGCGTGAGGTGATCGAATCTGCGATTGCTCAGGGAACAAAGGTTGTAGCTTGGGTTCCGCGAGGGCTCATGTCCGAGCGCTTGCCCAAATGGGTTGAGCATCTGGTCCAGGCGAAGTTACTTGTTGCGGTGTCCGTCGCCCCACCCAAAGCACGGTGGGCACCAGGAACAGCTCGCGAAGCCTTCGATGCTGCAGCGGCAGCGTCGGCGGCCGTCATCATCGCTGACCCGAAGCCCGACTGGTTGAAACGAGCCGATTGGCGTTCACTGCATGAGCGGCATCAATCGCTGTTCTTTGTCCGCTATCAGGATGCGCCCGCTAGCGCACAACAGCTCTGGCATGAGGTCAAAGCACGACCGATCGGGCGCGACCCCTCGACCGGAATTCCTAACGTCCGAGCTATTGTCACTCTCTTGGCAACGGCATGGGGGGGCTCTTCAGCCAGTCCACAACACCATCCGATCGACGCCACGGAACCGGTACGCACAGGTGGTGCTCACAGCACAGTACCTGTCGGCGTTCACGAGGCACGCCGCCAATCCGCCGCTGAGCCCTAAGGCAACCACAAAATGCTAACAACTTGGCCGTATGCAGGAAGGGGAAAGGTCTGCTCGATGATTGTGTCCGATTCGATACTAGGCAAGTTGCCGAGCCAGGCGCGGAGATCCATGGGCTGGGGGTCAGGTGGCACGGACTCGCCACGGAAGAAGGACGCGGCGGCGCTGTCTCTAGGCAGCACGGTCTTGTTGTCGATCCACAGCTTATGCTCGCCGAACGAATCGCTCGCCCGCCACCAGCGGACGCGGTTGTTCTCAGCCAGCACAAAGACGTAGTAGTCGTTCGACGTCTCGACGTAACGCAACGCGGTGGCAGTGAATGTGGTGCCGAAGTAGTCGCACAAGTCGTTAATCACCGCCCGCGTTGGTCGTCGCCCATCCACGCGCTCAACAAACAGGTAATCGGGCATCAGCAATGAACCCGCGAAGACGCTCGCCTCAGTCTCCAGCGGGCTTGCGCCGTACCGGGCGAGCATGTCCTCGTCGGTGCACGCCAGCAGATGCGAGTGTTTCTTGTGCAGTTCCCAATGGCCGATTTCGTGCGCGATAGCGAACTTCCGCCGACCTGGCTCGCGGATACGGTCGCTGATCCTGGCAATTCCAATGTCGCCGCTGCGCACCAGCCGGGCCGCCGCGGAGTCGAGCCTACCGTCCATCACCAGGATGCCCCGCGCCATGGCCAAGTCCTCAAGAACCAGGTCCCTCGGCGACTCAAGTCCGTAGAGCTTCCACAACCTCAGTGCCTCGGCAGCGGCCCGGATTCTATTCGGCTTTGGGCCCATCCTGGTCCTTCGTCTTGCGCAACTCGGCAAGCCTGGTCAAGTCGTCCATAAGCGATTGCAAGTCCTCCTCGCTCGCGGCCTTCTCCAACTTATGGTAGTGCGCCACCTGCTCAGGGCCGCTGAACACACGGTCGATGAACTCGCGCACGCCGTTGCGTAGGTCGGTGACTTTCGGGCCAACCACGGCGCGGAGCCTATCCATCATCAATTGCCGTGTGTCGCGAGCATCTGCGAACTGTTGCCGAGCTTTCGCCTGCTCAATCATTTCGTGCATGCGCCGGAACGCCGGCCGCATGTCGATCCCGGCGTGCTGCAGGTCGGTGTCTACCTCGGAATCAGTTACGGATTCGTCACATGCGTAGAGCAGGTCAAACAGCCGGTCCCACACCTCTTTGTTATGGACTTGCAGATCGCTCATAAGCGTGTCCGTTTCTCCGCTGGCTTTATGCGCGTATGCAGTTCGCTGAGCCTGCGGCGTAGTTTCTTCTTCTCATTGTTCACTTGATCGACGGTCGTCCCGAGCAGCTCGGCGATCTCTCGGGGCTCGGTAATCTCGGCCTCCATGCATTCCAGCAGCTTGATCAGGAACTCCTCTCCCTTCAGCTCCTTAATTGCGGCTTCGTGGAAACGACCCTGCCATTCCTTGTCGATCAGCACGATCAAGGGGTCCGGCTCAGTGCTGGGAGCAACGTACGCCCCGACCGTCTCGTCCTTGCCCGACTGCGGTCCCAGCCTCCGGCCAGTGGAGTTATCCACGGATTCGACCAGGTGGCTGATGTCGCTGTTGATGATCGAGCGAAGAAAGCCCTCCAGCGTCTTGTACTCCGCACGGTTCCACGGCCTGGTTCCATCCATCGCCTTTTTGATCGCGTCGATGGCGAAGTCATACGGCTCGTACCCGCCGGGGACCGATCCGCCGCGCGCAACGTAAGCGCCGCGCCACGTCAGGCGTCGCATCTTGCACAGAGCGTGATGCGTAAGCCGTTTGAGGAGCGTTTCTTGCGCTTCGCTGCTGAGGTCAAGGAGCTCCTGCAAAGTACCTTCCCTAGGGCGCCGCCTCTACCCCCTGATGCCACTCTGGAAGTTCAATTCGCCGGCAAGGAGAAAAAAATCGGACGAAGGTGGCGATCTGCTCGTGCTGGTCGGCAAGAGGTCATAGCGGCCCGCGCTCTGTGCCGGAGACCGCCAACAGTCGGTTCATCTTATGAACCGTGGCGAGAACGGCAAGCAGCGTGGCAAGCCGACGCGGCAGGCGCGGTTCAGGTGGGTCTTCAAAACGGGTCATTGGACCAAGAGGTTGTCACCATGGCAGAACAAGTCGTGTTACGTGCTTCTGAGCAGGATCGCGGCAGCGGCAGCCCGCGTTGGGCAGCAGTTGTTGACGACAAGCTCGTTCCCATGCCGCGACAGCGCCTGTCGGCTGCCGATATCCTGTACCAGGCATCTGCTCCCCCGAACGCCACGCTGGTCCGCGACTACAACAGCCGGCACGATGTCGGCTTCAAGGCGACCGAGATCGTCGACCTCGCGGAGGGCAACGTGTTCCGCCTCATAGCGGGCGGCGCTCAGCAGGACATCGTCCGATCGAATGCGGACCCGAAGCTCGCCTTTGTGCTCAACGACAGCTGGGAGATTGTCACCCGCAGCAATCAGACCGTCGCCAGCCTCCGCGCACTTTTTGAGGTAGACGACGACACGGACTTGCTCCGCGACTCCGAGTCGCCGCTCGATGAGCTGCTCGACGACGATGACAACGTGCGCTTCGCCGACGGCCCCGTGTTCTTGACGCGACCGACTACCGAGCGCAAGGTCACGATCATCGTGAACGCGCGCCCGCGCGAGTGGAGGGGGCGCACCATTTCGTTCGAGCAGGTGCTTCCGCTTGCCTTCAACCCAGTGCGGACGGAGCCGTTCATCCTTTACACAGTCATGTACAGCCGCGGCCCGAAGGCCAACCGCGAGGGGGAGCTCGTTGCTGGCGGCTCGGTCCTCGTCAAGAACAGGATGGTGTTTCTTGTCACAGAAACTGATCGATCGTAACGACGACCTCCGGCGGCTTCGCGACGAGGGGTACAACGTGGAGGTCCAGTCAGGATACCTCGTGGTCCGCGACGTGCCCTACGTGGGCGACGGCCGCGCCGTCAAGCGCGGCACACTTATCTTCAAGCTAGACCTCGCCGGAGACCAGACCACGGCCCCAAGCACGCACGTCGCCCATTTTGATGGCGATTACCCTTGCAACGCCGACGGCACCCCGATCGAGAAGATCCGGCACACGAGCAGCGACACTGAGCTTGCGCCGGGACTCCCCGCCCGGCACTCATTCTCGGCGAAGCCGAAAGAAACGGGACGGTACGACAACTATTACCATCAGGCCACAACCTATTGCGCGATTCTCACGGGCCAGGCTCGGGTGGTTGATCCGTCGGTGAAGGCCCGATCATTCTCGCCGCCGGCGACGGATGCCAAGGAGGGTGCGTCACCTTTCCACTACGCCGATACGGCCTCCAGCCGCGCTGACATCGCGGCGATCGCCGCGAAGCTGGCTGGCGAGCGCGTCGCGATCGTAGGCCTTGGCGGGACCGGTTCGTACGTGCTGGACTTCGTCGCCAAGACACCCGTCCAGGACATCCATCTCTTCGATGGCGACGAGCAACTGACCCATAACGCGTTTCGCTCCCCGGGCGCGGCATCGCTTGAAGTTCTGCGCGCCAAGCCGAAGAAGGCCGATTATCTTACGGCGATTTACTCGAACATGCACCGACGTGTCGTGCCGCACCCGCACCTCGTCGACGCCGACAACATCGAATCACTGCGGCCGATGACCTTCGTGTTCATCTGCATCGATGACGGTCCGTCGCGCAAGCTCATCGCCGGTGCCCTCGAAGCCTGGGGTGTTCCTTACGTGGACACGGGGATGGGCCTGTACGCCAGCGACGGCAGCCTGGGCGGAATTGTTCGCGTCACCGCCAGTATGCCTGGGCGAGCCGGGGGACTCGGAGCTCGCGCGTCGTTTGCGGATCGAAGTGAACAGAACGAGTACCGCCAGAACATCCAGATTGCCGAGCTCAACGCGTTGAATGCCGCGCTGGCTGTCGTCAGATGGAAAAAACTGCGCGGCTTCTATGCAGACGTTGCCAAGGAACACCATTGCACGTACGGCGTGGAGGCTCAGGCCCTGACCCGGGGAGATGAGATCCCGTGAAGCAAAGCCACCTCCGGCCGATCTTCGTCGAGTTCATCCCCGAGACGCTCGATGAGGGCGTCCTCTACGTCGCGATGGAGTACAGGACGACGGCGCATCGCTGCTGCTGTGGCTGCGGGAGAACAGTGTATCTCCCGCTGAGCCCCACGCAGTGGCGGCTGACGTTCGACGGCGAGTCTATCTGGATCAATCCCTCGGTCGGCAGTTGGAGCCTTCCCTGCAGGTCTCACTACTGGATTCGCGGCAATCGCATTCTTTGGGCACAGCCGTGGACCAATGAACGCGTGGCAGCCGCACGTGCGAACGACCGGCGCACGCGCGACCAGGACTTTGTTACTCCGTCGCCGGTTTTAGAACCGGCCACATTCATGCCGACCCCGGCGATTCCAGTACAGAGCCGGTGGGCTAGGGTCAAAGCATTTATAAGGCTGAAGTGAGTGCGGTTCACGTTGGGCGCTCAACTGTCGGCCCCGCTCTCATCCGTCAGGAGCATGCCCCTTCAGTGCAACCACGACAAGGTGCGCCAGGTGAAGGTGAACGCCATGCGTGAGCTGGCGGGCGTCGTGGCCGGAGGGCAAGCCTCCGGGGTCCGAGGGGTGCTCGTCACCAGTGTCACATTCACCGGCGAGGCGCTGCGCGAGGCGGGGAAGGTGGGTATCGAGCTGATCGACAGCGCCTTGCCGCGGATCCGGCGGACGAGGGTTTCGGCTGCCGTAGATGACCTTCCGCCCGAATAGGGTCAGGCCCCACCCAGCCGGACGCGAGGCCATTGTGTTGAGGCATCATGCCCCCCGGGCCGGGCCATCGGAGCGGTTGGCGCTAGGGACCTCCAAACACACCTCTGGAAACTCGAGCCTGCTGCAACGCCTGTAAGCGCCACCGGCGAGTCGACCCTGCAGTGGCAGGATGGCCGGCCGGAATGCGAGCACCCACCTTTGCCGCCGATCGCGCTTGGCATCAGGTGCGTGCGTTACCGTAATCGTCCCGGTGAGCTTGCGCACTGCCAGCCCAGCGGCGGCTGTCTCCGCACCGAGCAGCTCCTGCATCGACGGCAGGTGATCGCGCACCTCTTCGACGCTCAGCCGCCGAGGCTGCTCCACATGATGCTGCTCCGCCTCCCGCAGCTGCCGCTGGAAGTCGCCCAGCCGCCGCTGCGCCTCGCGCAGCCGCTGCTTGAGCGGCACGACCAAGTCTGGGTCGTCCTCGCCGGCCAGGCAATCAACCAGCCGGTCGCGCTCGGCCGTAAGGCGGGCCACCTCTTTATGAAGGGAGGCCAAATCCGCCGGCGGCGTCCTGACCATCTCCTCGATGGCCGCGTTGGCCTCAGCGACGATCCGCTCAGCGGCTTCGTCGTTCAGCACATGCTCCTGCACCCAGCCCAGCACCGCCGCCTCGACCATCCGCAGGCTCTTGCTGGTCGAGAGCTTGCATCCCTGCGTCCGGTCGCGCCCGCGCACACAGTGGTACTGCCTGTACTGCCGGCCGTCCTTGGCCTGGGC
>JBGTBZ010000110.1:0-7013 GCA_041749155.1 Phycisphaerae bacterium | reverse complement strand
TCAAGCTCGGCGGCATGGCCCTGCACGAGGTGCGGCGGCTCAGCCAGGCGATGGGGGAGGTCATGTGAGCCTAAGTGCTTACTTCCCGCAGGTAAGCGAACGAATAGATCCCGCTCGTGTGCCCATCCGAAAACGTGATCTGGATCGCGTAGTTCCCCACCAGCTCCGCCGATGTCACCACGATGGCGTCGGCCTCGCTCGTGAAGTGCCTGGGCAGCACGCTCAGGCTCAGCGACTTTCTCGGCACACCCGTTTCGGGCTTCGGCGGGGCGGGCTGCATGAGCTGGTGCGGGTCGCTGCCGGTGCGGAGCATCCGACAGGCGGCGCAGGGGCAGAGCTGGCGGAGGCGGATGATGGGAAAGACGCTTTGGCTGCCGTCGGCCCAATCGATGCGCAGACGCTGATCCTTCTTCAGGTCCAGCTTTCGCGGGATTGGTGGGGCGGTTTCGGGCATGACACTGCAGGAGAATAGCCGTTAAGACGGCGCACGCGTTGCGTTAAACCCTCATGAGCCCTTGACCTTCAGCCGCTCGGCTCGATCAATCCGACGCTCTGTTACGGCCTTTGGGACTCGTGTTGGCCTCCTTCGTTAAGATGCTTCCGAACCTGCAGGCCTGGCCACACCGGGAGACTCGCTTGAGCGCATCCACCTCCGCGGCCGCAAACTCTGGCCCTTCCGCCTCCGAGCGAAGGCCCATCGTTCTCGTCGTCGATGACGAGCAGGATCTCGTCGAGCTCATCATGCTCAATCTGGAGCGCCACCGCTTCGAGGTCCTCGCCGCCGGCGACGGCAACAAGGCCCTGGAGCTGGCGCGCAAGTTCCGGCCCGACCTGATCATCCTTGATCTCATGCTCCCCGGCGTCGAAGGCACGGAGGTCGCCCGCCGCCTGCGCGCGGAGCCCGCCACCGAGCACATTCCCATCATCATGCTCACCGCACGCACCGAGGAGACCGACGTCGTCGTAGGCCTCACCGTGGGCGCCGATGATTACGTCACCAAGCCCTTCAGCATGAAGGTGCTCATGGCGCGAGTAAAGGCGGTGCTGCGCCGCCGCTCCATTCCCGCTGGCAAGGACGAGTCCGCCGACGGGTCCGCTGGCACGCTGCGCGCCGGGCCGCTGATAATGGACACGGAGAAGCACGAGACGACCGTCAATGGTCGGCAAGTGAAGCTCACGCTCACCGAGTTCAAGCTCCTGCGCGCTCTTGTGGAGGCCCGCGGGCGCGTCCTGAACCGCGACCGCCTCATGGACAAGGCCATGGGCGCTGACGTCTTTGTGACTGACAGGGCCATCGACGTCCACGTGACCGCCATCCGCAAGAAACTGGGCGACGCCGCCTGGCTCGTCCACACGGTTCGCGGGGTCGGATACCGGCTCCAGGAGGAGCCCGGGGTCTAGCCAGGTCGGGGTGAAGAAGCGTGTTAAAACCACGATAAAGAACGACAAAGAACGACAAAGGATGCGCAAAAGACGACAAACCGTGTCGAAAGCGCGACAACTGACGACGCGCACAACGCTTCGAAATCGCCCTGCGCAGCTCAGGGAGCGACGTTTCCACCGCAGCGGTCGCCGTTAGCGAACCGAATTGATGCGCCGCGGGCGCGCACGCCGGCTGGATCGTGCCCAGCGGCGATCGGCGCAGTATGGGCGCAGAGGCTGCTCATACCCCTTGAATGGCGGTGCGCAAAAATCGCTCTAAAGGCGCACCGCCACCGCGTGACCGCCCCTGGCGCCACGGGATCGGCCTCTCCAGGCCCGATTTCTTTCGATCCCCTGTGCGCCGTTATGCGCCCCTGCCATGCCTCAGGGTCCGCCGCTCACGCGAAAACCGACCGGGGTACCTATCGTGTCCCTCGCCTGCGACGTCTTGCCCCGGAAGGAGGCCCTGCACGCACGATGAAAGCCACCCGAGAGGTCATTTCCCGGCTCCTCACCAACCTCGGTAGCGCTCGTGAGGTCGAGCAATACCTCCGCCACTACTCCGAGATCGATGCCCGAAAGTTCGCCGTCATCAAGGTCGGCGGGGGGATCATCGAGAGCAACCTGGATGGCCTGGCCAGCGCCCTGACCTTCCTCCAGCAGGTCGGGCTCTCTCCCATCGTCGTGCACGGCGCCGGCGAGCAGCTTGACGACGCCCTCAACGCCGAAGGCATCACCAGCGAGAAGGTCGAGGGCATGCGGCTTACCACGCCGCAGATTCTTGAAGTGGCCCGTAGAGTCTTTCAGCGCGTGAATCTCCGCCTGGTGGAAGAGCTGGAGGAGTTGGGGACGCGGGCCCGGCCCATCACCTCCGGCGTTTTCGAGGCCCAGCCCATGGAGGGCGGGCGCTTCGGGTTGGTCGGCGAGGTCACCCGCGTCCACCGCGACCTCATCGACTCCAGCATCCGGGCGGGCCACCTGCCCATCATCGCCTGCCTCGGCGAAACTCCCGCCGGCCAGATCCTCAACATCAACGCCGACGTCGCCGCCGCTGAGCTGGCGGAGGCCATCCAGCCCTACAAGATCATCTTCCTCACGCCCACCGGTGGCCTGCAGGACGGCAACGGCCGGATCATCCCCGCCGTCAACCTCACCGAGGACTACGAGGATTTGATGGCCCAGCCGTGGCTGCACTCGGGGATGCGGCTCAAGCTCCAGGAGATCAAGGAGCTGCTGGACGTGCTGCCCAGCGAATCGTCGGTCTCGATCACCTCGCCCGAGCACCTGGCGCGCGAGCTGTTCACTCACCAGGGCTCCGGCACGCTGGTGCGCCGCGGCGAGCGCGTGCGCGTCTTTGACTCCTTCGAAGAAATCGACCAGGAGCGGCTCAAAAGCCTGCTGGAAAGCTGCTTCGGCCGGCGGCTGACGGAGGACTATTTCCAGAAGAAGCAGGTGGAGCACCTGTACCTGACCGACAGCTACCGCGCCACGGCGATCATTACGCGGGAGGGCCTTCCCGTGCCCTACCTGGATAAGTTCGCCGTGACGCGCGAGGCGCAGGGGCTGGGATTGGGGGCGTCGCTCTGGGGGCGGATGCGCCGGGACGTGCCCGTGCTCTTCTGGCGCTCGCGAGCGGGCAACCCGATCAATAGCTGGTATTTCCACCAGAGCCAGGGCTCCTACCGCAGCGACGACTGGATCGTCTTCTGGTACGGCCTCTCCTCCTACGACGGGATCCGCCGCTGCGTGGAGCATGCCCTTGCATTGCCGCCGAGCTTGCAGGAGCTTGAGCCGGTGGCGGCGATGGCGTGATCGCGCGGTCGACGCGCCAGATTCGGGCCGCCAGTCTCCTACGATCGAGCCGCAATGAAGTCCGTCGCTCTCATCGGCGCCCGCGGGCATACCGGGGCGGAGCTGATCCGCCTGCTGGCGGGGCATCCCTCGCTGGAGCTGACCGCCGCCTCCTCGCGCGAGCTGGCGGGCCGCGCTGTGGCGGACGTCGTAGACGGCGTCGCGACGGGCCTGACCTTCAGCAACCTCAGCCCGGTGGAACTGGCTGCGGGGGAATTTGACGTCGTCATCCTGGCCCTCCCCAACGGCGCCTCCGCCCCGTTCGTCTCCGCCCTCGAGCGAAGCTCGCGGGAGCGGGTGATCGTGGACCTCTCCGCCGATCATCGATTCGACGTCGGCTGGCGGTACGGCCTGCCGGAGCACTTCCGCGACTCGCTGCGCAAGGCGAAGCGAATCGCCAATCCGGGCTGCTACGCGACGGGCATTCAGCTTGCCGTCCGGCCGCTGCTGGAGTTGATCGACGGCCCCGTCACCGCCTTCGGGGTCTCAGGCTACAGCGGCGCCGGCACTGCGCCCTCGCCGCGCAACGACGTGGAGCAGTTGCGCGACAACCTGATGCCCTATGCTCTTTCCGGCCACGTCCACGAGCACGAGGCGGCGCGCCACCTGCATCACCCGGTCCACTTCATGCCGCACGTGGCGGCATTCTTCCGCGGGATCACGCTCACGATCACCATGCCGCTCGGTCGAGAGCACTCGTTCGACGAGCTGGCGCGGCGCTATCACGACGCATATGACGATGAGCCCCTCGTCGAGTTCGACCGCGCGACTCCCCTCGTGCGCGACATTGCCGGCTCGCACCGCTGCCGCATCGGCGGATTGACCGTAGAAGAGCGCACCGGCAGGCGCGCGATCGTGGTGGTGACGATCGACAATCTCTTGAAAGGGGCCGCCACCCAGGCGTTGCAGAACATCAATCTGGCGTGCGGTTTTGACGAGTTCGCCGGCGTACCGCTGGAGCGTCCCGCAGATGGCGCGCGACAATGATCACAATGGCTCCGGCGCAGCGGCGGCGCCGAGCGTGCCCTCCCAGATGGCGGCGGTCGGATGGAACACTTCAAGGCCCCGGATCTGAAGCCCCGGAAGGACGTTGAACGGATTGGCTGGCCGTGGATTGGTGTTGATGAGCCAGATCCTCCCGCCGCGCCGTCTTACTTGCGCCAGCAGCGCCTCATCGGGCGTCCGGACGGCCACAACGACCGGGTTGGGAAGATCGCCGGCATAATGCGAAAAGCCCAGCAGCCCGATGTGCGCGTCGAACGAGCTGCCGCCCTCGCAGCTGAAGAAAAGCAGGTCTTCGGGAGAAGCGCGCTGGGTGACCCATGCCGCCGGCGCGCGCCAACTGTCGTTACCCGAGCGCCAGCTCTCGTGGGTGTTGGCGTAGACCGACGGCAGGCCCCACATGCAGAACGCCAGCCCCGCGGCGGGGAGAATGTGACGATAAACACGGTGATCCACCAATAGCGCCAGCAGGAGGTAAACGCCCGGGCCGGCAATCAGCGTGTAGCGCCCGAACAGGAGATGCAGGCTCGAGCGGGATGTGTCCATGAGCAGGATGAGGCCGATCGTTCCACAAATCCAGGCGAGTGGCAGCTGAATTTCGGGCCGCTGCCGAAACAGCAGGATCCCCGCCATCAGCAGGAACGCGCCCAGAATGGCAAACGACGGGGCATGCTCGCCCACGGGCGCAAGCAGCTTCGCAGGGACTGCCAGGGCATCGCCGATGGCGCGAAGCCACCTGCCGGGCTCGGGATCGTGCAGCCACGAGTTCTCGTGCGAACCCACGCCAAACTTGGCCCGCTGCCTCCACATCACCCGGCCCCACAGCGCCGTAAACAGAATTGCGGCCGTAAGCAGCGACGCAAGCACGCGCCAGCGCGCCGGGCCGCCCAGGCGCAGCATGGCATATGCACCCAGCGCCAGCACCGCCCCGAGCGCAAAGTAGTGCGAGAGGACCAGCGCCAATGCGCAAAGCGTCAGGCCGGTCAGCCGCTGCCAGGTCGTTCCATCACGCTCGATCCGCAGCAGCACACCTGCCGCGGCCAGCGCAAACACAAGCTGGATCGTGTAGTTGCGCACTTCCTGGGCATATCCCACCTGGGGTACCGCCAAAGCCATGATTGCCGCGGCCCAGAGGCCGGCCGCGCGCCCGCCGAGGAGGCGTCCGACGTCGAAGAGCAACAAGATGGCCACCAGCGAGAATGCCACCGAAAGCATGCGCATGGCGGCGTCCGATTCACCGAAGACTTCACGCCAGCCGCGCAGCAGGATGAAGTAGAGCGGCGGTTGAGTGATGATGTCCCACTGGCTGTCGGACCAGAGTCGCCAGATGGGCGTTGCGCCTTCCAGACGAGTAACTCGGGCGACCGGCGGCTCGATGAGCGCATCTGTGGGCAGGCCCCCGTTTATGCTGCGGCCAACCGAGACCGAAACCGTCCACAGCTCGTCGCCCCAGAGGCTGTTGTTGGTCAGCCCGTAAAGGCGGACGCCCGCGGCCACGACGAGGATCGCTGCCAGCAGAATCACCCAGCCGCGCCGGCGCAGCCAGGTCTCTGGCGCCGCGGCGGGCGCCGGATCCTCATGCGCATTGGTTCCCGTCGGCGGTTTGGCCTTGGGCATATCGTCGCCGTTTGTAGAGACCCCGCGGCCCAACCACATTTCATACCTTCAATCACGAGCTTTGCAAAGCCTCCGCGCCGGCGTTTCCGCCGGCGGGAGGTCCCTCCGCCTGGGCCGTCTGGTGCGATGGCATCACGCGTCGCGGCGCTGCGGACGCGCATTCGGGTCCGGGTTGGTCCAGGTCGAGTCGCGCACGTGCCGCACATGCCGGCCATCATGGTGGGCCGCCGTGGGATACAGATCCCCGCCGTAGGTTCGCTCCACGCTGGCCGCGGCGGCGGGGGGCGCCGACAGCGGACGCGACTTTCGCCGCCCGATGCTCGCCGCTTCCACAAGCCGCTCCCGGTGAATGGCAAAGCGGCCTGCCTCCAAGTCCACGCAGCCGGCACGAATCGAGTCCTCGATCGCGGCATCGAGCTGTTCGACCGTGAAGCGGGCGTGGTGCTCGTGCTCCGCCGCAATCGGGACGGTGTCGCCTGCCGCGACCCCCGGCTCTAATCCGGCAACCGACTCGCTCCAACCCATCCCCAGCATGCGCCTGATACCGGCCGCGGCACGGGAGAGAATGCCCTCGCGTGCGTGGGCGGATCCGCCGACGCTACGCCATTCAGCGGCCATGGCACCCTCCTTTCAGGTGCGATGAGGCCAATCCTGATCCAGCTCCTGCCTTTGACGCCGGCCGACACGACTCGTTCCGGGCACCGCAGGGTTTTCGTTGACGGCCATCCCGGACAGCGTGGCCGCCAACACAACATCATGCCGAACCCAGGTCCGGGTTTCGACCCCCCATTTGTGGGGTACCGGCCCTCGTCTCCCTTTCCGGAAGCCGGTTACCGCCCTTGCCCGCAAATGCGCAGGATCGCCGACTCGAGCGTCTGGAAATCCACCGGCTTTGTCAGATGCTCGGCAAATCCGGCGTCGCGGCTGGCGGCGATGTCCGACTCCATGCCGAACCCCGTCAGGGCGATCGCCCGTCCCTCGTAGTCGCCCCGGAGCGTGCGCATCACCTCCAGGCCGCTGCCGTCGGGCAGGCCCAGGTCGGAAATGATCAGGTCGAACCGCTGCTGCCGCGCCGCGGCCTTCCCCGACGCCGCGGACGCGACGGCGGTGACGTGATGACC
>JBGTBZ010000109.1:0-3396 GCA_041749155.1 Phycisphaerae bacterium | reverse complement strand
GCGGGGCCAGCACCGCGTCGGCGGCGTCGATTTCCCGCTCCATGCGGGCAGGAGCGTCCGCGGGAAGGGGGGGAAGCGGGGTGTTGGGCGTTCCCCCGCCGGGAGCGGCCAGGTGTGATCCGAGGATGAAGAGCTCCTCCTGGATGACCTTCAGGCGCGGCGGCCAGGCACTGCCGGCGGTGCCGACCAGCGCCAGGACGGCGTTGAGCTCGTCGATCGTGCCGTAGGCGTCGAGTCGCAAGTCGTCCTTCTGCACGCGGTGGCCCCCGATCAGGCCGGTGCTGCCGTCGTCGCCGGTGCGGGTGTAGATCTTCACGGGGTGGATTGTAACGGCCGCCGGGAGGCCCAGCCCCGGCCTGCCATCGGGCGGCGAGATGGGGTAATATGGCTGTAATGCAAGCCAATCCTTCATCGGTTCGCCCGCTCCGAATGCTGCTGGCGGTGGCCTTCGTACTGAGTCTGTGCGTTTCGGATGCCCTCGGCCAACCGCGGGAGCGGCGGGGACGCCCGGAGGGGCAGCAGCAGGAGCAGGCTGCCCAGGATCAGGCCCGCGCCCAGCCTGAAACGGAGCAGCAGGAGGCCCCGACGCCAGCCGCCGATCAGCCGGAGTACAAGGACCTGGTGGTGACCGACCACGAGGCAAACGGCCTGAAGTTCAAGGCTGTCACCGGCATGCAGCCCATGAACGACGACCGCGGGCGGCTGCAGGGGAATATGTTCTTCGTCTATTACCACGCCGTCGACGAGGACGGCCGGCCGCTCCACGAGACGACGGATCGCCCGATCACCTACGTGTTCAACGGTGGACCGGGCGCCGCGAGCATCTGGCTGCATCTCGGGACGGCGGGGCCGTTTCGCGTGCCGATGGGGGACCTCGGCGAGCAGGTAGCTCCGCCGTACCAGGTGCGTGAAAACCCGTATACGTGGCTGGATACGACGGATTTGTGCTTTATCGACCCGATAGGGACGGGATTCTCGCGCGCCGCTGGTGATGAGCCGGATCCGCGGCAGTTTTACGGGGTGCACCAGGACCGTCAGTCTGTGGGGGAGTTCATCCGGCTGCACGCGACACGTTTCAACCACTGGGACGACCCCAAGTTCCTGGCGGGCGAGAGCTACGGGACGACGCGTGCGGCGCAACTGGCAAGCTACCTGCACGACCGCTACGGGCTGGACATGAACGGGATCATCCTGATCAGCGCCGTGCTGGATTTTGCGACCATCCGCGAGGCGGAGAACAACCCGCTGCCGTTCGTGCTGTTCATGCCGACGTACACCGCCAGCGCGCACTGGCATAAGAAGCTGCCGACGGAGCTGCAGGGCGACCTGCCGGCGGCGCTGGAGGAGGCGGAGAAGTTCGCGATCGAGGAGTACCTCCCGGCGATCGCCAAGGGATCGGCCCTCTCCGAGGAACAGACGCGGCAGGTGGCGGAGAAATACGCCCGGCTGACCGGGCTGACGGTGGAGTACGTGTTGCGAAGCGACCTTCGGGTGAGCCCGCACCGGTTTATGAAGGCGCTGCTCAACGACGAGCGGAAGGTCATCGGCCGAATGGACGGGCGGATCGCGGGCGTGGACACCGACCCGATCGCCCCGACGCCGAACTTCGACCCGGCGTTGACGGGCTATACGGGCGTCTACACGGGCGCTTTCAACAACTACATCCGCAACACCCTGGGCTTCAAGAGCGACCTGCCTTACGAGGCTCTGGCGGGCGTCGGCCCCTGGCAGGGCACCCCCGAAGTCTCCCGCAACTACAGCGGCGGATACCTGAACGTGGCCGATGACCTGCGCGACGCGATGGTGGCGGTGCCGAGCATGAAGGTGCTGGTCGCCAGCGGGCACTATGACCTGGCGACGCCCTACTTCGCCGCGGACTACACGGTCGAGCAGATGCGCCTGCCGCCGGATCTGCGGAAGAACGTGGAGCAGACGTATTACGCCGGCGGACACATGATGTACCACGTGACGTCTGAGCAGGAGAAGCTGCACCAGGACGTGGCTGCCTTCATTCGCTCGGCATCGGGCGGGGAGCCGACTCAGCCGTGAGACGGATGCCGCTGGCCTGCGAACGCCCGGCCACTTGGGGGGGGCGGGGGGGGCGGGCGTTCGCACTTTTGGTGCAGATCGCTCACCTTTACATGCGGCAGGCTTCAAGCGCGTGTGACGAAGCTTCGGATGCGTAGCCGAAAATAGAAGCGCCGCCCGGGGGGCGGCGCTTTGTGCCTGTAGGGGGATGAATGGTCGTGTTACCGGCGTCGTCGGGTCACCAGGAGCAATCCAGCCCCGGCGAGGAGTCCCAGCGTGCCCGGCTCGGGCACAAGAGGGGCCGAGAAGTTGGTGATGGTGAGGATGCCCTCGCCAAAGACCTGATCGTCGCTGTTGACCGTAAAGCCGATGGTGTCGCCGGTTTCCACCGCCAGCGAGAAGTTGCCGTTCTCGCCGTTGGTATCGCTCAGGAGCGTGTTGACGCCATTGAGGTACCACATGCCGTCGTCGAAACCCGGATCATCTTCGGAATTGTACAGCCAGTCGAAAGACCAGGTTCCGTCGGCAGGCACCATGATCGTCACCTGGATGCCGCCGGCGGTGTTGCTGCCGTCGTCGGGGCCGATGACCACGAGCTGCCCGGGGGCGCCGGACCAGTCCGCGCTGCCATCGCCGACGCTGGAGATGTCCCAGTTCGACGGGTCGTAATAGCCGCTGAAGCCCTGGGCATTGGCCGAAAGGGCGCAAAAGCCAATGCACAGCAAGAAAGCTACAACCTTGATAGGGGTCAGTCGCATCCATTCCTCCTCAACTCACGCTGCAAAAATGCAGGGACGGGGCTTAGAACCACAGGGCTCCATCGACGCTCCGCCACAGACCGGCGGGTCGAGAAGCCTTTGACGGGTCAAATCTAACTGGTCGGCCTCCCCTGCACAAGCGAAATCGGGGTCGAACCGCAATTATTTGCCAAGCCAAGGCCGTTTGTATCGCCTGGCGCGAAGGGAACGCTGTTTTCGGCCTCGCAAACCTGGATATGCACGTGCTCTGATATGAATGTTGGTCCGGGCTTAGAGCCGCTCGCGCAGCCGCTCCTGGACCAGCTTCGGGTTCAGGCCCTTGGCCTGCTTCATCACCAGCCCCACGAGGGCGCCAAATGCCGACTGCTTGCCGCCACGGTAGTCTTCAAGGGGCTTGGGGTTCGTCGCCAGCATTTTCTCGATGGCGGCGTCGATCTCGGAAGTGTCGCTGGACTGGATGAGCCCGATGCCCGCGGCGGCGGCTTCGGCGGGGCGGTCACGCTCGAGGAGGGCGTCGATGACCTTGCGGCCGACCTCCTTGCTGGCCTGGATCTTGTTGTCTGAAACAAGCCGCGCGACCTCCGCCAGGCGGGCGGGCGCGATGCCGAGG
>JBGTBZ010000108.1:0-5273 GCA_041749155.1 Phycisphaerae bacterium | reverse complement strand
ACCACCTTCGACCTCAAGAACGAGCTGGCTCGCTTCTGGAAACTGCCGACCGACCACTTCATCATCGGCAACGGCCAGGGCCTTGGCGACGGGGACGTCGAAGTGACGCGGCGCTGGGCTGAGCAGCGGCCCGCCAGTCCGCCGGCCCCCGGGGCCGAGCTGGAGCTGGGTTGGATTAGCATCTGCCTGGTGGGAGACTTCAACCGCTCGTCTCCGACGGAGGCTCAACGGAACCGGCTGGAGCAGTTGATCGGAGAGCTAGGCCGCCGGCTCGATCCGCCGCCTTCCCGCGTGGTTTACCTGGACTCCCCCGATTCCGCAGCGGGGGTCGGGCGGAATTTCCGCAGATGAGGGCCGCTATCTGACGGCGGGAGCACGAAAAGGCGGCGAGCGCCGTTTTCGCTCAGAACCCCAGCCGGGGGACCGGCGGTACAATACGGAGCCGGATCCTCGGGCCGGTTGGACGTATCGGGGTTCCGCTGACGGCTTCAAGGCAGGTGCGGCACTTTGCCCAGTATGGCAGCAGCCGTACCAGGGCCGGCAGGGTCGGCCTTATCGTCCTCCAAGAAGCGGCCGGAATGGCGGGTTGTCCGCCAATGCCGCACCTGAATTGTGACGACGCAGACGAAGGCGCTTGAGTCCCACAACCCCTATAAGCCACCAGCGTTAGCCGCAAGACGTATACATGGTTGACCATTTGCTCAACTACAAGATTCTGGACGTGCTCGGCAAGGGCGCCGCCAGCACTATTTATCGCGCCCAGGATCTGAACACGGGCAGGATCGTGGCGCTGAAGCATGTGGAGCGGGTCAAGCAGAAGGATATCCGCTACATCGAGCAGATGGAGACGGAGTTCGAGGTCTCCAAGTCCTTCTCCCACCCGAACTTGCGTCGCGCACTGGTCCTGAAGATCAACAAGTCAATGTTGATGAAGGTCACCGAGGCCGTTCTGGCACTCGAGTTCGTCGATGGCAAACCGCTGGAGCGATCCCTTCCTCCGGAACTCCCCGACGTGATCGAGGTCTTCCTCCAGGCGGCGGCGGGGCTGCAGGCGATGCACCGGATGGGGTTTGCCCATTGTGACATCAAGCCCAGCAACCTTCTGCTGGATGGCAACATGCGTCTTAAGGTGATCGATTTCGGCCAAGCCTGCCGAATTGGCACGATCAAGGAACGAATCCAGGGGACGCCGGACTACATCGCCCCGGAGCAGGTCACCCGCCAGCCGGTCACGGAGGCGACTGACGTCTTCAACCTCGGCGCCACGCTCTACTGGGCCTGCACAGGCAAGCACATCCCCACCGCCTACCACACCAAGCGCAAGGGGGAAAACAGCTTCCTGGTGGACAGCCTCTTCAAGACGCCCCGCGACCTCAACCCCGAAGTTCCGCTGCCTGTCAGCGAGGCGATCATGCATTCCGTGGCGACCGCGCCCAAGCATCGGCCCCAGACGATGGACGACTTCATCCGCAAGCTGGAGCTCGGCCGGCACGTGCTGGACCGCCCCAGCGACGACCGTCTCGCGGCCCAGGCGGAGGCCGACCGCCTTGTCAACGATTCCCGTTTCTGAAACCTGCCGCCGGTGAGCTGGACGCCCTGCCGGAGGGTGTCGGTGCGCGCTAGCATCCGGCCGCATGGCCGAATCCGCCACCCCGAAGAAGATCGTGCTTGCCTACTCCGGCGGGCTGGACACCAGCGTCATCCTCCCCTGGCTGAAGGACCGCTACCCGGGGGTGAAGCTGGTGGCGTTTGCCTGCGAGCTTGGCCAGGGCAGCGAGCTGGCGGGAGTCGAGGAGAAAGCGCGGAAGAGCGGGGCGGATGAGGTGATCGTCGCGGACCTGCGGCGGGAATTCGCAGAAGGCTTTTGCTTCCCGATGCTTAGGGCGCACGCTGTCTATGAGCGGGATTACCTGCTGGGAACGAGCATCGCCCGCCCCCTGATCGCCAAAGCGCAGGTGGAGGCGGCGAAGCGGACCGGGGCGGATGCGGTGGCCCACGGGGCGACGGGCAAAGGCAACGACCAAGTGCGTTTTGAGCTGACCTACATGGCCCTGGCGCCGGAGCTTGCGATCATCAGCCCGTGGAAAATGCCCGATTTTGAGCTGCGCGACCGCGAGAGCGCGGTGGAGTATGCCCAGAAGAAGGGGGTGCCGATTCCTGTGAGCAAGGAGAAGATCTACTCGCAGGACCGCAATCTGTGGCACATCAGCCACGAGGGGGCGGAGATCGAGCACCCGGACAAGGAGCCGGACTGGGGGCGCTGCCTCACGATGACGGTGCCCCCGGAGAAAGCGCCGGATGAGGCGGAGTACGTCAAGGTGCGCTTCGAAGCCGGGACACCCGTCGCCGTGAACGGTGCGGCCTTAAACGGAGAGGAGCTGATCGCCCGCCTCAACGAACTTGGGGGCAGGCATGGCGTCGGGATCACGGTGCTGGTGGAGAATCGGCTCGTCGGCATGAAGTCGCGCGGGGTCTACGAGACGCCCGGGGGAACAATCCTCTACGCCGCCCACAATGCTCTTGAGCAGCTCACGCTGGAGCGCGACCTCTTCCACCACAAGCAACAGCTCGCCTTGCGCTACGCCGAGCTGGTCTATTACGGCCAGTGGTTCCACCCCCTGCGGGAGGCCATGCAGGCGTTCGTGGACCACGCCAGCCGTGTCGTGACGGGCGAGGTGACCGTGAAGCTGTTCAAGGGCCGCGCCACCGCCGTCGCGGCGAGCAGCCCAAACTCGCTCTACGACCCGAATCTCGCGAGTTTCAGCATGGAAGGCTACGACGTGACGGCGGCGCGCGGATTTATCGACTGTTTCGGGCTTCCGATGAAAGTGGCGGGGGCGCGGGATCGGCAGAAGTGGGGATAGGACGAGCTTGCGGCTCGTACGATTGTGGCGTGACCTCCCCCGACCCATTCAAGCCGCTCTTCGCATCAGACCTCGCCCAGCAGGTACGAGAAGCATTCGAAGAGATGATCGACTTCGGCGCCAGTGTCACCGCCGCCACGCAGGAGACGGTGCACCGCTTCCAGGGGGCTTTGGATCACCCGCAGGATGGGCCAGTCGCCATCCTGGCGCTGGCGGCGCTTCAAGTGAAGCACCACCAGGTCCATGCATCCATCCGCGATGCGGCGCTGGAGCTGCTCCGCAGCGGCGAGGCCGAGAAGCTCATCGCTGCCGAGTCGACAGCGCGCAAGCAGGTACGGGCGCTGCTGGCGGAGCTGCAGGAAGTGCTTGAGGCGCTGGAAGTTACGGATGATGACGAGGAGGAGGCGACCGGCGAGTGACTGCGCCCCGCCGCCGCCCCGGGCCCCCCGGCATGGCTGTTGCCCGGGGGGCTGAACCAGTACCATCGCGGCCGCATGACGCTTGAGGCGCTGCTGGCCTGGTGGAACGTCATTTACCTCCTGCCCTTCGGGCTGGCGCTGCTCTATCTGTTCGCCTATTCCGCCAGCGGCTGGACGTTCGGTGGAGCAGATCACGACGCCGAGGCCCATGGCGACGTTGGGGATGCCCACGGCGACGTCGACCACGATTTGAGCCACGATGCCGCCATTGGCCACGACGTCGATCATGATCTGGCCCACGATGTCGATCATGACCTGTCGCACGAAGCCGGCCACGACCTCGCCCACGAGCACGGCCTGCACACCCCGCCCAAGGACATCGACGCCGATTCCGACCCCTCCGCCGCTAAGCATTCGCTGCACGCCCTGACCTGGCTGGGAGTCGGGCGCGTCCCACTGTCCATCCTGCTGATGGTGCTCCTCATGTCGTTCGGGGCGATCGGATTCGTCACGAACCAGTTTTTTGCCGGCTGGATCGACTCGTGGCCGGTCGCCCTGATTTCCCTGCCGATAGCCTTCGTGGGCTCCCTGGCGATCACCGCCGGCGTGGCCCAGAGCCTTGGCCGGTGGCTGCCGATGTCCGAGACCTCCGCCCGGCACCGGCGGGAGCTGGTGGGCCTGCGTGCGACCGCCGTTTTCGGCACGGACGAGCGTCAGGGCGTGGCGATGGTTCGGGATCCAGGGGGGGACCGGTACCAGGTGGCATGCCGCACGCTTCCGGGTCGGGAGCCCATCGCTGGCGGAACGGAGGTCGTGCTGGTCAAATATGCCGAAGAGCTGGGGGTGTTTTTTGTGGTGCCCAGCCAGATGCCCGACGAGCCATCGCCGGCGGCGGGCCTGGCGGAGCGGGATCGCGCCTAGGGCCGCGGCCAGGGGTTGCGGTAGCAGAGGCTTAACCAGAACGGGAGTGCGAGATGGTGCTATTCATCATGTTGTTCGTTGGCGCGGCGCTGGCGATCGGGCCGTGGTTTGCGCCGGAACTGTCGTGGGGGACCAAGACGATTCTTTCCAGCGCGGGGCTGGGGCTGCTGATCCTGTCGGCGATCGTCGCGGTGGTTACCAAGCTTTACCACAAGTCCAGCGCCAACATGGCCTTTGTGCGCACCGGCATGGGCGGCATCAAGCCGATCAAGGACGGGGGAACCATCGTCCTGCCCGTGGTCCACCAGGTGATCCCGGTGTCGCTGGAGACGATGCGGCTGAACGTGGAGCGGCGCGGGACGCACGCCCTGATCACCAAGGACAACCTCCGCGTCGATCTCGCCGCCGAGTTCTACATCCGCGTACAGGCCAACACCGACGACATCATCAACGCCGCGCGGTCTCTGGGCAGCCGCAACGTCAACCCGCAGAGCGTCAGCGAGCTGGTGCAGGAAAAGCTCGTCAGCGCCCTGCGCACCGTCGCCGCCACCAAGGACCTGGTGGAGCTGCACTCCAAGCGGGATGAGTTCGCCAGCAGCGTGCAGGCGATCGTCACCCACGACCTGGCGAGCAACGGCCTGACGCTGGAATCCGTCACCATCTCGGCCCTGGACCAGACCGACCCCACCCAGCTCCAGGAGCGCAACGTCTTCGATGCCCAGGGTCTGCGCAAGATCGCCGAGATCACCCAGAAGGCCAAGGTCGAGCGCAACGAGATCGAGCAGGAGGCCGCTCAGAAGATCACGCTCAAGAACGTCGACACCCGCAAGAAGATCCTCGACATGCAGCGCGACCAGGCGGAGTTCGAGGCCGACCAGCGCTCCAAGGTCGCCAACGTCCAGGCGGCCCGCGAGCGGGAGATCCAGGAGTTCAAGCTGGCCCAGGACGAGGCGGTGGCCCGGCGCGACATCGACAAGCTGCGCGAGGTGGAGATCGCCGAGATCACCCAGAAGGCCAAGGTCGAGCGCAACGAGATCGAGCAGGAGGCCGCTCAGAAGATCACGCTCAA
>JBGTBZ010000107.1:0-10868 GCA_041749155.1 Phycisphaerae bacterium | reverse complement strand
TAGAGTCCCCGGCATTACCCGCTGGCAACTAGTGGCAAAGGTTTCGCTCGTTAAGGGACTTAACCCGACATCTCACGACACGAGCTGACGACAGCCATGCAGCACCTGTCCACGTTCCACTGCAAGCAGCGTACTCTACTTTCATAGAGATAATCCGTGAATGTCAAGCCTTGGTAAGGTTCTGCGCGTTGCTTCGAATTAAACCACATGCTCCACCGCTTGTGTGAGCCCCCGTCAATTCCTTTGAGTTTTAGCCTTGCGACCGTACTCCCCAGGCGGTCCACTTAACACTTTTGCTGCGACCGTGAAAGGGTCAGTCCTCCCACGGCCTAGTGGACATCGTTTACGGCCAGGACTACCGGGGTATCTAATCCCGTTCGCTACCCTGGCTTTCGTGCCTCAGCGTCAATGCATCCCCAGCAGCCTGCTTTCGCCGTTGGCGTTCCTGACGATATCTACGCATTTCACCGCTCCACCGTCAGTTCCAGCTGCCCCTAGATGATTCAAGCTCCCCAGTATGCCAAGCAATTCCTCGGTTGAGCCGAGGGCTTTCACAAAGCACTTGAAGAGCCGCCTACGCACGCTTTAAGCCCAGTGATTCCGCCTAACGCTTGGGGCCTCTGTATTACCGCGACTGCTGGCACAGAGTTAGTCGCCCCTTATAGGGACCAGTTCAGGTCTTACTTGATCCTTTCAGCAGTTTACACCCCGAGGGGCTTCGTCCTGCACGCGGCGTCGCTCCGTCACACTTTCGTGCATTGCGGAAGATTCGTTACTGCAGCCTCCCGTAGGAGTCCGGGCAGTGTCTCAGTCCCGATGTGGCCGGCCGACCTCTCAGTCCGGCTAGGCGTCGAAGCCTTGGTAGGCCGTTACCCTACCAACTAGCTGATACCACATCGCCTCATCCTGGGCCGCATAAAGCTTTGCAACAACCACCATGCGATGATTGAGGACTATCGAGTATTACCGGGAGTTTCCCCCCGCTATCCTCGAGCTCAGGGCAGATTAGCGATGCATTACTCACCCGTTCGCCACTGTGTCGTTCGACTTGCATGTCTTAGCCACGCCGCCAGCGTTCAGGCTGAGCCAGGATCAAACTCTTCAATTGATTTTTCTTGAGACCCACCACCGCTTGCGCAGTCGTGGGCTTGTTCTCAGGAGGTCAAATGAGTTTGTCCTCACCCGCCGCGGAAAGACTAACCGCAGCGGGCGTTCCACCGGACGGTCATCCGGTGGGTTTGCAAGGCTCATACACTCTCTGGCACACCCGCGCAAGCTTGCGCCTCGCGGGTGATCACGTTGGATCACTTGCGTGCACCACAAGGATGTATGAGACATACAGCGCCCGGGAAAACTCGTCCCGGACGACTTGGATCTTCTCCCGACCTGGCAGGCGACAAGTCACCTGCCTGGTCGGATCACATCCTCGCGGCGATCCGACTATTCACTTGTCAAAGAACGTGTTTCGTTGCCCGCGGAGGCCGTTTCCAGCCCCAATTGCGGGAGGCGATCTTAGCCACGCCATCGCCTTCGTCAACTGCGCGGCTCAATTTTATGCCGCGACAACCGGAAGGTTCGCCGAAAGTGCCGTCCGACGGCATAAGCCCTGTTCCCGGGCCGCCAATGGCGTGCGTCAGGATAATACGCGGCCTATCGCCGAGGGTTCGGCGGCCGTTTGGTTTTTCTGGCGGCTCGCCTCGCAACCGGGGCAGCTTTGTGGGCCGGAACGGTGGCTTCCGCAGGGTCCTCCCGGCGGGTCCTGGCCCTAAGCGTCAGGCGGATGGGCACCTCCTCGAAGGGCAGGAGATCCCGAAACCGATTCAGCAGGAACCGCCGGTAGCTTTCATCAAAGTACCCCGGCTCGTTAACAAACAGCACAATGTGCGGTGGATCGACACCCACCTGGGTGGCATAGAAGACCTTTGGCCGACGCCGCCCGCCCACGCCGCCGGGAGTTCGCTCGGCCAGCGCCTTCTCAAGGGCGGCGTTCAGTTGCCCGGTGGAAACCCGAAGGTTGGCCGCCTTGTGCAGGTATCGGCATAAGTCGAGAAGAGCTGGAACGTTGCGCCCATCCTTGGCGGTGATGAAGGCTACCGGGGCGAAAGCTAGCCCTCGGAGTTCCGCGTCGAGGTACTCCCGGTACTCCTCCATCAATTGGCGGTCATCGATCTGCTGTTTCTGGTCCTTCTGCTGCTCCCGCAGGCGTTCAAGGGCCATGTCCCACTTGTTGACAACGATGATGACCGGCTTCTCCTGCTGGGCCACGTAGCTTGCCAGCTTCTTGTCGGGTTCGCTGACCTTCAGCGTGGCGTCGATCAGCAGCAGGACGACATCAGCCCGGCGGATCGACCGTTCGGCCCGGTGGAAGCTGTAGAACTCCACGTCGTCGCTCACCATGTGCCGCTTCTTGCGGACGCCTGCGGTGTCGATGACCACCATCGTCCGGCCGTCCTTCTCGAAGACCACGTCCACGGAGTCGCGCGTTGTTCCCGGCACCTCCGACACGATCACGCGGTCCTCCCCCTCCCCTTCAAAGAGGCGGGCGATGGCATTGACGAGTGTGCTCTTGCCGGCATTACGCTTTCCGACAATGGCCACATGAAGATCCGGCTCCGGGGGGTGCTTCGGGGCCGAGTTCAGGTCGACGTTTCGGCCGATCTGTCGCAACAGCTCGTCCACATTTCGCCCGACCGTTGCAGAGACCGGCAGCGGCGAGCCGAATCCGAGGCGGGCAAAATCCCCGAGCGCGAGGTCCGAGCCACTCGAGTCGGCCTTGTTGGCCACAAGAAGCACCTTCCTGCCAAGCCGACGCAGCAACTGGGCTATCAGCTCATCCCCCGGAAGTAGGCCCGCGTGGGCGTCCACGATGAAAACGACCAAGTCCGCCCGCCGCATTGCCAGCTCGATCTGGGTGTGGATGTGGTCCGTAAGTCCCTGCTGGTCCTCAAAGCCGTATCCACCAGTGTCAATCAGTTCGACCCACCGCCCGGCGATTTCGAGGGGGGTGCTTACCCGATCTCGCGTCACTCCCGGCATGTCCTGCACGATGGCAATTCTGCGGCGGGCCAAGGCGTTGAGCAGCGAGGACTTACCGACGTTCGGACGTCCGACGATGGCCACGACCGGCATGACCTGCCGCCGTGCGGCGGGCTTGGCGAAGGCTTTGGCGGAGGACGAGGCCATAAGGAGCATGATATGGAGGCGCCGAGGCTCCCCGGCTGACGTAAGACACCCCAGGCCGTTGTGAGACGGCTCCGGGGCGTCGGAAGGGTCAAAACAGGCCGTCGGCGGGTCGGCCCGCTCCCGCGCTAAAGTGCACGGACTGAGCCCGTCATCCCGCTATTGGCGAGGAGTCTTTTTGGACTCGCTGGTCCGCCGGCCGATGGCGTCTTGCGCCTTGCCGACATTCTTCTGAATCTTGCCCTTCATCTCCTGGCTGGTGTCGCCACGGGCAGCGCCAGTGACTTCCTTGATCTTCCCCTTGGCCTGCTTGATCTTTCCAGAAATTTGGTCTTCGCGACCCATATCTGCTCCTTTCAAATGAGACATCCGAACAGCCTTCAGGAAGCAAACGGTGAGCCAACGGCAGGCTCTGCCGAACTTTCGGACGGCGGACCCGATGCGTGGCGGAGCTTGATTGCCAATCCCACCGAACTGGTCGCCAGCAGCAGCCCATTGGCGATCATGAAGACCACCTCCCCAATCAGAAACGCATAAGTCAGGAACAGCGAGTTCGCCGCCATCTGCCCAATGAACAGCCAGACGCTCACTCCCTGACTGGAGTGCTCCCGCCACTGCTTCGATACCTGCCATACGATCGTGGCCACGAGGACGGCGGAGGCCGCCCAGCCGATGATTTGCGTCATACCCCGCCTACGCAACCGGCGCACCAGTTGCTACTTCCGCACCCCCCTAACGACAAGACGGCGGGCGTTCTGGTCGTAGGCGGAGCCGTCAAGGCCGCCAAAGGCCGCTAGCGCGCTGAAACCGGCTTCCCGAAGCAGCCGCTTGAGCTCGGTGGCGGCATAGCAGCGACATTTCAGTTCATATTGCTGCCGAGGCCGGTCGGGCCAGATGAAGGTCCAGGTGCTGGCGATGTGGTGCCAGTCGTCGCCGACGCGTGGCTCGTCGATGAGCATCGCCTCCCCCTCGGGAAGCTGGCGGCGCTGAATATTCCCCGTGCGGAAGTTACGAGCGACGACCTCCTTGCCCATGACATCGATGAGCAGCCGTCCGCCGGGCTTCAGCGAGTCACGGAGATTTCGGAGCACCGCCGCTTCCTCGGAATCGTCGTGGAAATACCCGAAGCTTGTGAACAGGCTGATGGCCGCTTCGAAAGCGTGGGGGCGCCGGTACTGCCGCATGTCCTGCTTGATCCACTCCAGATCCGCCCCAGCAAGACCGCTGCCGGCGGCCGCGGACCTCGCGCGCTCGAGGAAAGGCTCGAACCTATCGACGCCCGTCACCCGGAATCCACGCCGGGCGAGCTCAATCGAATGGCGTCCCACGCCGCAGCAGAGGTCGAGCACGGCCGCCCCTTCCGGCAGCGGCTCGAGCAGCGACAGCACCTGATCCACCTCCGCCGCAGCCTGTTCACAGCGGTGCTGGAGCTCTCCGAAACGGAGGTAGGCATGCCAAAGATCGTCGTTGTCGGCCCAGTTGAGCATTCGCCCTCTCGTCCTAGGAAGCGCCGGCGGCAGCCCTCCCATCTTCCCCGCAACTCAGACCAGCCGCGCGAACTTCCGCTTTCCAAGCTGGAGCACCTTCGGCGAGTCAACGCGCACTTCTGCCTTGGGATCCTCGATCTTGTCGCCATCCAACTTCACGCCTCCCTGGCGGATACTGCGGATCGCCTCGCTTGTGCTCGACGTGAACCCCGCCTCGCAGAGCAGTCGGATAATGCCATGCGGCCCCGGGCCTACCGCCAGTTCCGGAATCTGATCCGGGACGCCGCCGTGGGTCGCGGCCATAAAGTCGCGCTCCGCCTGGTCTGCTGCGGCCTGATCGTGAAACCCCGCGATGATCCGCTTGGCGAGCATGACCTTGGCGTCGCGTGGGCTGCCGCGAATCAGTTCCTCGTAATCAGCGTCGGGTACGTCGGTGAGAAGGCGGTAGTACATCGGCATCACCTCGTCGGGCAGACTCATGATCTTGCCGAACATTCCGCCGTCTCCGCCGGCGGGATCGGTCACGGCGATGTAGTTCCCCTTGCTCTTGCTCATCTTCACCTTGCCATCGGTCCCGACCAGTAATGGCGTGACGATGACGCACTGGCCATGCGGGGGGCTCTGCCCCTCGGCCTTCTGAAACTCCCGGCCGACCAGGTTGTTGAAGAGCTGGTCGTTTCCCCCCATCTCGATGTCGGCCTCCATGGCCAGACTGTCGTACCCCTGGAGCAGCGGGTAGAGCAACTCGTGCAGGTGAATCTCCCGCCCCTCCTCGAAGCGCGTGCGAAAGTCATCGCGCTCGAGGATCTGGGCGACTGTCTTGCGGCTGGTCAGCCGCAGCACGGCCGCGAAGTCCAGCTTGGAGAGCCACTCCCCATTCCGCCGGATCTCAAGGTGATCGGGGTCGGTGAGCAGTACCTTGCCGATCTGCTCGACATATGTGGCGGCATTGGCCTCGATCTCCTCCGGCGTAAGCATCGGACGGGTGGTGTTTACGCCGCTGGGGTCCCCGACTCTTGCGGTGTAGTCGCCGATGACGAGCACCGCCTTGTGCCCCCACTCCTGAAATTGACGAATCACCTTCAGCGGCACGCAATGGCCAAGCGTGACGTCCGGCGCAGTGGGATCCATGCCCAGCTTGACTCGCAAAGGCCTGTCCGACCGCAGCTTGGCGCGCAGGTCTTCCTCCGTCAGTATCCGCTCGCAGCGGCGCGACAGGACAGCCAGTTGCTGGTCCGGTGAGGGTGTGACACTGGGCGGCATCTGGTGGGATCTTAAGCCGAAGTCGTTTATCGGGTGTGACTTAGCCCGCCGAGCCCAGGATCACGGGCAGCAGGAAGAGCATGTTCAGTCCGTTGAAGCCAAAATGCACGAGGATGCAGGCCCAAAGGCTCCCAGAACGCTCGTAGATATAGCCCAGACCCAGTGAAAGCAGGAAGATTAGCGGGATCGACCAAGCTTCGTGCAGGAGCGCGAAAACTACTGAGGTGATCGCGATGGCGGTCCACCGAGCCACTGCCGACGGGGGGTACCGCCGAGGAGGCGGCCGCGGCGGGGCGGGATGGGCATAGCCGAGCATCGGCGTAGCCGTGAGCAAGGGCGAGCGTGGCTCCGCCTCCGGCGGAATGCCGGGCGTTGGAGCGTCAGGCTGGCCGGGCGCGACGATCTGAAAGGCCGCCCCACCCGGGTCGCGACGGTCGAGCAGCCAACTCCAGGCGTGAACCAGGCTTGTCTGGAGGAAGCCGCGAAACAGGATTTCCTCGGCCAGCGGGGCAACCACGACGGCGGAGACGAAACCCCAGAAGATGAGGTTTGGCTCGGGACTCTCCCGAATCGCCCGAATGAGCTCATGAGCGGCGTCCAGGGGATAGCCAAGGGCTTTGCGCACGATCTGAAGCCCAATGGCGGAGGTCATCATCCAGGGGATGATCAGCAGCAGGGCCGCGGCGCCGACCAGCAGCCCCCGACCCAGGCGCGAGATTCCCAGGCCAATCCCGCCGCGCCAACCCGCTAGATGTGCCACGATGATGGTCAGGAGGGCGGCGCCCGTTGCCGCAAAGTAAGAAATCGCTGACACCTGCATGAGCTTCACGAGCTGCTCCGGATTCGCTCGCTCATGCTCCTGCAGCACATCCGAGGGTGGCGTAACCGCATCCTGGACGACGGCTCGCCGAGTGTCGAGTCCAAGGGTGAGGTATCCGACAGATCCCCCCATGAAGAGCCCGAGCAGAGCGGCGGCCAAACCGATAGCCACGGGCCAGGCGGATCTGCCCGGCTCCACGCGCGGCGAGCCCTGGACGCTGCCGCGGAAGGCGCCGAGGAAATATGCGGCGACGGTGAGTCCCGTGCTGATGAGAGCGAGCGCGCCAAAGAGGCTCCAGAGCAGCACCCAAGGCACCGGATCGCCCGGCGCCGCAGCGGCGGCCAGCGTTGACATAGGGTGCGTCGTCTCTAGCATCGGACGCCGCGACTATAGCGGCCGCCGCGGTCAGCGCAAGCGGAGATGCGGCGGGCGGCAGGCGTACCGCCCCGACGGTTCACGCGTGGACGGCATGATGCCCGCGATCCTCAAGCAGATCCTCGAAACGAAGCGGCAGGAAGTCGAAGAGCGACGGCGCCGGGCGCCTGAGGCCGAGTTGCGCCGCCGCATCGCCGACACCCCCCGTCCACGGAACTTTTTTCAGGCTGTGACGGGGGAGAGCACCAAGCCGCTGACGCTGATCGCGGAGATCAAGAAGGCCAGCCCATCGGCAGGAGTGATCAGGGCCGATTTTGACCCGGCCTCGATCGCAAGGGCATACGAGGCAGGAGGCGCCGATGCGCTGTCGGTGCTGACCGACGAGTCATATTTCCAGGGGCACCTTGATTACCTGCGCCAGGCGCGCGAAGCGGTGTCGTTGCCGGCGCTGCGAAAGGACTTCATCGTCGACCCATGGCAGCTCTATGAGTCGCGGGCCGCGGGAGCGGATGCGGTCCTCCTGATCGCAGAGGCCCTGAAGACCAATGAGCTGATCGACCTGCAGATCCTGGCGACGGAGCTGCACATGACCTGCCTGATCGAGGTGCACGAGATGGAATCGCTGATTCGCGTGCGGGACGCGGTGATCGGTTTCCCGCATCGCAGCTACAGCCTGCTGGGGATCAACAACCGGAATCTCGACACTTTTGAAGTGGACTTGAAAACGACGCTGCGACTGGCGGAGCTCGTCGAGGATCGGCGCGTACTCGTGAGCGAGAGCGGCATTCGCACGCGGGATGACGTGGCAAAACTGGCCGAGGCGGGTGTAAAGGCAATGCTGGTCGGCGAATCGCTCATGCGTGAGCCGGACATCGCGCAGGCGACGCGGCTGCTGCTGGCGTGAAAGTCATGCAGAAAACGGGAAGAGGCGGCCGCCGCCGGCGCCTCTTCCCGCATCTCGTCTCGAGCTCTTCAGGCAGGGCTACAGATCGTCGTCCATGCCGCCCATTGCCTGCTGTGCCTGCAGGTAGGCGACGATCATCGCGCTGATCAGATCTTTCGGAACGAACGCCTCGGCCCGAATTCCGTCCTCCGCTGGACCGGTGGCGAACCCGGCAGGGGGAAGGTTGTCGGGCATCTGAATCGGGATGTTCTGGCCGGCCTGGCGTGCCAACACCACGCCGCTGCGCACCATCTCGTCGGGGCGAACGAAGAAGACGCCCCAACGGCGATCAAGCAAGTGCTCGAGCACCATCTCCACGCCTTCGTCGTCGGCCAGCGGCGCACTTTCCGCCTGTACGGCTTCGATCGCGGCGGTGATCTGCTGATCGCGCATCCCCGCGACCATCAGGAGCTTGCCGTTCACTTCCGCAAGGTAGGTCGTAGGCCCTTCCGGGCCGAAGAGCATCGGAACAATCATGCCCGCCATTCCCTGCTGGTCGCCCATGTCCATGGTGACCTTATCGAAGCTGACACCGCCGACCGTGCGGGCGTCCTCCTGGTAGGAGGAGCCAAGTTCGATGCCTAGCTCTTCCAGGTCTTCACCACCCAGTTCGGCCACGATCTCGGGCTGCAGCTCGATCATTCGGCGCTGCGCCTGTTTGAGCGTCGCCGCGTCGCCGCCCTGAATCTGGATCTGCTGGATGATTGCGCTGTTGCCCAGCGGGCCAGTCGGGGCGAGGAAGCCCATCCGGGAATCGCCGACCGCGGTCATCTGGGTGAACGCCAGCTCGACGAACTCTGCCAGCTTGGCGCCGCCCTCGACCTCACGGAGACGGGCAACAACCGGGCCGAACATGTCGTCCACGAGCTTCTGCAGCATGGCACGGTTATCCACGGTGCCGCCGAAGGCGATGTAATTGGCGTCGGGCAGGCCGCTGAGAGGCACGTCTTCAGTGGCATTCATCTGGCCGAACAGATTGGCCAAATAGCTGCCCGGTTTGAACTGGGCGGCGCTGCCGAAGCCGATGCCGACGTCGCTCAGGTCCAGGGCGAACGCGCCGGCGCTGGACTCGGTGAGCAGCGTCCGGGCAATCTCGAACATCTGGTCGACCACAGCCTCTGCAACGGGCTGGAAGCGGGCAAGCTGCGGGTTGTTCTGCAGGGCCCTCGCCAGTTCGGCCTTGGCTTGCTCCGGCCCGCCCTCGGCCTGCATCCGCTCGAGCAGCATCGGACCAAGTTGCGCGAGATTGGCATATGCGACAATGTCGCGCTCCGCAAGCATCTCCGCGGTCACGCCGGCGAACCGAATCGGCTGCTCCGGCCGCTTCAGCAACTCGCGCATGGGCGAGAAGGCGGCATAATCGCCCATCTGCATCACGTAGCCGGCGTGGTCGTCCTCCATCTCGCCCTCGTCGTCCGCCGCGCGCATGTTGACGCGGCTGATTCCGCCGCCTGCGTCTTCGACGGTCGCGAAGTTG
The DNA here is from genome assembly GCA_041749155.1 of Phycisphaerae bacterium. Lineage (GTDB taxonomy): Bacteria > Planctomycetota > Phycisphaerae > Tepidisphaerales > Tepidisphaeraceae > JAEZED01. The sequence continues at coordinate 1,323 of JBGTBZ010000107.1, read as the reverse complement.
CCCAGGAAGGCCTGGTAGTCGCTGACCGGCACCAGGACCACCATTGGTGGCTGATCGGCTTCCAGATCGCCATTGGCGATGTAGACGGCCAGGTTCCCGGCGAGGTTAAGCCCTTCACTGATGCCGGATTGCGCTTGAAACGCCGCCAGCGGGTCGGCAGCGGCGGGGTTCTGCTCAGCGATGCCAAACTCACGAATAAGCGTGGCGGCGTCCTGGTTGACCTGCTGGAGGTTGTTGATCTTGAAGACGACAAGGGCGTCGGCGGGAATGAATTGCGCGACGTCCTGGGCCCAGGCCCGGACCGAAAGGCCGATGCAGAGGGCGAAGGCCATTCCCGCGGCGATGGACCGCATGGGTAGGCCGGGATAAGCACGAGACATGGAGGCTGCTCCTTAGAGTGTTTCGGGTAGTTTCGAGTGATTTACAGCGGTCTGCCTTACGGAATCATGCGCCAGATGGGCATTTGTCGCTGGTCTTCAGAAGCATCCGGGGGCTCCCGGCGACATAACGGTTGTTTCCCGCCGACATTAAGATGCCGGAGCGTACCGCGGCAAGGGGCGTATTTCCGGCGCGAGATGCCCGTAAATTGCGTAACATCCGCCGACTGAGCCTCTGCGGCGGCCGTATGCATCTACCCGTTCTGACCACCACCCGCCCCACGCAAGCCGCCGGTCCGCGCGAGATCGAGTCGGTGCGGATGCTGCGGGTCAGTGTGACGGATCGATGCAATTTCCGCTGTGTCTATTGCATGCCGGCGGAGGGGATAAGGTGGCTGGCGCGCTCGGAGCTGCTGGATTACGAGGAGATCGAGCGGGTTGTAAGGGTGGCCAGCGGGCATTTCGGGATCGGTCACATCAAGCTTACGGGCGGCGAGCCGACGGTCCGACACCGCCTCACCGAGCTGGTGCAGCGCCTGCGGCGGGTCGCGCAGGTGCGCGATCTATCGATGACCACCAATGGGTTTGCCCTCCAGGACCTCGCCGATCCGCTGCGCCAGTCCGGACTGGATCGGGTGACGGTGAGCCTGGACTCGCTTGACGGGGATCGGTTTGGCCGGATTACGCGCAGCGGGAAGCTGGAGCAGGTGCTCGCGGGCATCCAGCGCGCACTGGAGGCGGGGTTTTCGACGGTGAAGATCAACTGCGTGGTGGTGCGGGGCACCAATGACGATGAGCTGGTGGACTTCGCGCGCCTGACGCTCCGGTGGCCGGTGACGGTGCGTTTCATCGAGTACATGCCCATGGGCGACAGCGCCGTGGCGCAGCAGGCCGCGAGCTTCGTCGCCGACACCGACGAAACTGGCCGGACGCGATATCGCATCGC
>JBGTBZ010000106.1:0-5392 GCA_041749155.1 Phycisphaerae bacterium | reverse complement strand
GCCGGCCTCCTCCGCCGATCGCACGCGGCGGTCGAACCCGGTGCGGCGGTCAACCACGTCTCGCTTGAAGTTCAGGGCCGCCTCGTCGTCGGTGGGACCGGACTGCGGATCTGGCTTGGGCGTGTTCTGGCTCATGTGTGTACCCTCGCTCGGAGCGTTCCCAGTCAATATCGGCCCCGCAGACGCTTCACCTGACGTGCGGCCATGCGTCCGAGAAACCCGGGCCCACGCCGCTCGTATCAATGCTCGCAAGCCTGCCCCGGTCGCGTTTTTGACGCTATTTGGCGGAGGCGCTAAGGTCTGAGCCCACCCGGAGAGGTGGCAGAGTGGTTGAATGCGCCGGTCTCGAAAACCGGTTGGCCCGCAAGGGTCACGGGAGTTCGAATCTCCCCCTCTCCGCTCGCGCGCCAGGAGCCTCCAGAGCACCGATCTGGAGGCTTTTTCTTTACCCTGAGGGGGCCCAGCGCTGGTCGGTGCTCCGGCCGTGGAATCGGTGAAAACCTTCGGGAGAATGCAGCTTTTTCGGTGGCGCCAGGGGCGATTTGTAGTTGTGGTGCGCAATCTGAGCGATTCTTGCGCACCGCGAACGGAATTGGGCTTCACTCTCCATGCAGCCACGTCATATCGACTGCCATTATTGTGCCACGTGGCACAATTCTGCCTCTGTCTCTGTCCTCCGACTTCTGACCCGTCTCCGCCCCTCTCCGCCTCCCTCGTGCAGCAGGCTCGGTACCTCGCCGGGGAAGAGGCGTTTGCGGAGTGTGCCACGTGGCACAATTCTCCCCTCTGGCCTCTGCACTTGTGGCTGGCTGAGGAACCGCATCTAATTGATCTCCCCCGCATCCACGGAGATCGATATGAAGAAGCTGCTCCTCGCCGTGTCGTCGATGCTCCTTACCGCCGTTGCGGTCGGCGGTGGGTATCGGGATGCTCGATCCACCTCCCAGCCTGACGGGGAGGCGGAGCGAGGAAACCTGGCGATCGTCGCGCGCGTCAGCACGTCGTTCGTGTCGAGCCACGAGTCGCTGGAGGCGGTGAACGACGGCCACGCCCCCCGCCGCTCGCGCGATGCGGCGCAGGGCGGATACGGCAATTGGCCGCGGCGGGGGATGCAGTGGATCGAGTACGAGTGGCCCCGGGAAGTGAGCATCGATGGTTCGGCCGTGTACTGGTACATCGACGGCCGTGGCCTGCATGCGCCGGCCTCGGCGCGGCTGAGGTACTGGGATGACGATGGCTGGGAAACGGTTCCCGGCGGCGAGGTTGGGTTGGAAGCCGATCGGTTCAACGAGGTGCGTTTCGAGGAGCTTCGGACGACGCGTCTGCGGCTGGAGATTGAGGGCGCCGGCGAGGCCTCGACGGGTGTGCTTGAATGGCGGGTGTTTGATTCGGGCAACTCGCCGGCCTTTCCCCCGATCCCGACGGCGGGCCCGGACCGGACTGTGGTGTCCGGCGCGGCGACGTACCTCAACGGCAGCGTGAAGGGGACGGGCGGGCGGGGTGCGGCGCCGGGCATCTCATGGCAGAAGGCGTCGGGCCCGGGCGAGGTGAGCTTCGCCGACGACTCGTCCCTGAGCACGACCGCCACGTTCACCGAGGAGGGTGTTTACGAGCTGACGCTTCAGGCCAGCGCCGGCGAGCTGTCGGAGGCGGACACGCTGCGCGTGCACGTGGTGCCCGCGGAGCCAGTCGCGGGGCTGCGTCCGGTGCCGGTAAACCATTACACACTCGAAAGCCCGTTCTGGGAGCCGCGAATCAAGGCGCTGATCGTCAACTGGATTCCCCACTGCATCGCTCAAATCGACCAGCCGGACCTGAAGGAAGGGGGCATGAACAACGTCATCGCCGCCGGCAACAAGCTGGCGGGGAAGGAGTATGAGCCGCACATCGGCTATCCGTTCTCCAATGCGTGGGTCCTGAACACGGTAGAGGCGATGTGCCTGGCGCAGATGGTGGATGCGAAGGGGGATGCAGAGATCGAAGCAGCACAGGAGGCGATGCGATCAAAGTTGGAGGAGTGGATCCCCCTGCTGCTGGCGGCGCAGGAGGAGGACGGCTACTTCCAGACCCGCTTCACGCTCGGCACCGCGCGTGACGGTGAGCGCAAGCCGGAGCGGTGGAGCCCGCAATACCGCACGGAGCACGAGGGGTACGTCGCCGGCTACTTCATCGAGGCGGGCATCGCTCACTACCTCGCCACCGATGGCCGCGACCGGCGTCTCTACGACGCCGCCGTCCGTCTGGCGGATTGCTGGGTGGACAACATCGGCCCGGTCCCGAAGAAGCCGTGGTACGACGGCCACCAGGGGATGGAGATGGCCCTGTTCCGCCTCGCCCGCCTGGTGGATGAGGTCGAAGGTGCCGCACAGGGGCGGGAATATGCCGATCTGGCCAAGTTCCTGCTCGACAACCGCGGCACGCAGCCGGAAGGCGCGGAGGCTCATTACGGTTTGGGCAGCCCTTATCACCAGTCGCATCTGCCCGTGACGCAGCAGTACGAGGCCCTCGGCCATGCCGTGCGCGCCGTCTACAACTACACCGCCATGGCGGAGGTGGCCGGCGCGACCGGCAACTTGGATTACCAGTCTGCGGTGCATTCGCTGTGGGACAACATCGTCAGCCGCAAGTACTACGTGACCGGCGGCGTCGGCAGCGGCGAGACGGCGGAGGGATTCGGCAAGGATTACTCGCTTCCGAACAACGCGTACTGCGAATCGTGCTCGGGCGCGGGGATGATCTTCTTCGGCCACCGGATGAACCTGGCCTTCGGCCACGCGCAGTCTGCCAGCATCTACGAAGAGACGCTGTACAACGCGGTCCTCTCGGACATCGACCTCGACGGGCAGAACTTCACGTACACCAATGCCCTGGACACGGACGACATGCGCTACAAGTGGCACGTCTGCCCCTGCTGCGTTGGCAACATCCCGAGGACGCTGCTGTCGCTGCCGACGTGGATGTACGCGAAGGATGATTCGAGCATCTACGTCAACCTGTTCGTCGGCGGCACGACGACAGTGGGGGAGGTAGCCGGCACGGATGTGGAGCTGGTGCAGGAGACCAACTACCCATGGGAGGGCGCGGTCGCAATCAACGTGAACCCGGAGCGGGCCACCCGGTTTGCCCTTCGCATCCGCATCCCGCAGCGCAGCGTCAGCGAGATCTACACGGCGGAGCCTGCGGCGGATGGGTTTGTCAGCGTCCGCGTCAACGGCGAGGATTTCCTGCCCCATGCCCAGCACGGCTACGCAGTCATCGAGCGCGACTGGAAGCCGGGCGACCGACTCGAACTGGAGATGCGCATGCCCGTTCAGAAGGTGCACGCCATCGAGGAGGTCGCCGCCAACCGCGGGCGCGTGGCGCTGAAGTACGGCCCGCTCGTCTACAACATAGAGAGCGTGGACCAGGACGTCGAGAAGGCCGTTGCCCCCGATGCCGAGTTCCGGGTCGAGTGGATGCCCGACCTGCTCGGCGGGGTCATGGCGATTCGCGGCGAGTTCGCCGACGGCACCCCCCTGCTGGCGATCCCCAACTACGCCCGCAACAACCGCGGCGGACGATCGATCGTCTGGATCCGCGAGGAGTAAACGCATGAGATGCCTGCTGCACGTCATGACGGCCGCGCTCCTGTGCGCCGCCGCCCCCGCCCCCGCCTTCTCCGCTTCCGCCGACGAGCTCGCCTCTGAGCTGACGCTCTGGTACGAAGCACCTGCCCAGCAGTGGGAGGAAGCGCTTCCCATCGGCAACGGCCGGCTGGGCGCCATGGTCTTCGGGGGCGTCGCCCGCGAGCGCCTCCAGCTCAACGAGGACAGCCTCTGGTCCGGCGGACCGGAGAATGCCGACAACGCGGCGGCCTTGGAAGCCCTGCCGAAGATTCGTCAGTTGCTGTTCACCGGGAAGTACAAGGAGGCCCAGGCGTTGACCGACCAAACCCAGGTCCGCAAGCCCTCGCCGCATGGCAGCTTCGGCTCATACAGCACTCTGGGCGACATGACGCTCGAGTTTGATGGCCACGACGGTGAAGTGACCAACTACCGCCGCGAGCTGCGGCTTGACACCGCCATCGCCACGACCAGCTACACCGTCAATGGCGTCACCTACACCCGCGAGGTCTTCGCCAGCCACCCGGACCAGGTGATCGCCATGCGCATCACGGGGGACAAGCCGGGGATGATCAGCTTCCGAGTCTCCCTCTCGCGTCAGCAGGACGGCCGAGTCATGTACCAGGGGCCCACCGCCCTGCTCCACGGCAGACTTGCCGCGGACGATCAGAACCTCGGCATGGCTTTCGCCGCTCGAGTTCGCGTCTATCCCGACGGCGGAACCGCCGAATCCGGCGACGAGGGCATTCACGTCCGCGGGGCCGACTCGGTCATGCTGCTCATCTCCGCGGGCACCGACTACATGGACGCCCAGTTCCCCGGCTCCGTCGATCGCCGCCTCTTCGCGGCCGCCGCGAGCAGCTTCGATGAGCTGCGCCAGCGCCACCTCGCAGACCACGCCCGCCTCTTCAACCGCGTCACGCTCGACCTTGGCCGCACCGCCGTCTCCGCCCTTCCCACCGACCAGCGCCTCATCCGCGTCGCCGAGGGCGAGAGCGACCCCGCCCTCTTCGCCCTCTACTTCCAGCTCGGCCGTTACCTGCTTATCGCCAGCAGCCGCCCGGGCGACATGCCCGCCAACCTGCAGGGCATATGGGCCCACGGCATCGAGAACCCCTGGAGCGGCGATTATCACGTCAACATCAACCTCCAGATGAACTACTGGCTGGCGGAGACGACGAACCTCACCGAGTGCGTGAAGCCGCTGATCGCGTTCATCGATAGCCTGCGCGAGCCGGGCGCAAAGACCGCCCGCGTGCATTACGGCGCGGATGGCTGGACGGTGCATCACGCGACCAACGTCTGGGGCATAACCTCGCCGGGCGAGTTGCCGCTGTGGGGGCTGTTTCCGATGGCGGGGCCGTGGCTTTGCCAGCATCTCTGGGAGCACTACGCCTTCGGGGGCGATGAGCGATACCTGCGCGAGACCGCCTGGCCAATCATGGCGGAGTCCGCGGAGTTCGTGTTCGACTGGCTTGTTGAAGACCCGCGGACCGGCAGGCTCGTCAGCGGCCCCGCCAACTCTCCGGAGAACACCTTTATTACGCCCGGGGGCGATCGCGTCTCGATCAGCATGGGCCCGACGATGGACCAGGAGATCGCGTGGGACCTATTCACGAACGTTCTTGAAGCCGCAAGGGTGCTGGGGATCGACGATGACCTCACCCGCCGCGTGGCGGAGGCGCGAGAAAAGCTGCTGATGCCCCGCGTCGGCGAGGATGGCCGGCTCATGGAATGGGCGGAGCCCTTCGGCGAGGCGGAGCCGCAGCATCGGCACGTCTCCCACCTTT
>JBGTBZ010000105.1:0-21075 GCA_041749155.1 Phycisphaerae bacterium | reverse complement strand
CGAACCGACCCGTCACGTAATCCTCCGTCTCCTTCAGGTGCGGGATCTGGAAGATCGTGGGCGTCGGGCCGTACTCGACGAGGCGGCCGAGGTACATGAAGGCGGTGTAGTCGCTCACGCGGCTGGCCTGCTGCATGTTGTGGGTGACGATGCACACCGTGTACTGCCCGCGCAGCTCGCTGATGAGGTCCTCGATCTTGCCGGTGGCGATGGGATCGAGCGCACTGCACGGCTCATCCATCAAGAGCACCTCGGGTTCGGCGGCGATGGCGCGGGCGATGCACAGGCGCTGCTGCTGCCCGCCGGAAAGGGACAGGGCCGAGTCGTGCAGGCGGTCCTTGACCTCGTCCCAAAGGGCGGCCCCGCGCAGGGAGCGCTCGCACGCCTCCTCCAGCAATTTGCGGTTGCGCTCGCCGTCGATGCGCAGGGAGAAGACGACGTTCTCGAAGATGCTCATGGGGAAGGGGTTGGACTTCTGGAAGACCATGCCCATGCGCTTTCGCAGCTCGATGACGTCGACGTTGCGGGCGTAGATCGGATCGCCCGAGAGGTACATGTTGCCCTCGATGCGGACGTTCTCGATCAGGTCGTTCAGCCGGTTGACGGAACGCAGCAGCGTGCTCTTGCCGCAGCCGGACGGCCCGATCAGCGCCGTCACCCGTCCGGCCGGGATGATCATGTTGATGTTCCACAGCGCCTGCTTAGGGCCGTAAGAGAGGTTGAAGCCCCTTACCTCCACGACCGCCTGCTCTCCGAGAAGCTCTGGGTGCGTCTCGGTTTCAAAGCCCTGCTCCGAATCGATCGACTCCGCCAGCGGCTTTCGCCTCGCTGGGCGCGACCGGCTCAGATCCGCGGATCGGCGGAGCGGGCGGAGGGATTCGGGCTCGAGGGTCGCCTGCTGGGTCATGTACTGCTCCTCTGAATGATGTTCGCTCACCGCGGACGGGAAGTTGTTAGCGCAGCGCTAAAACTGGCCGCCCGTAAAGGCACGCCGCAGCCTCGACCGGATGAGGATCGCCGCGATGTTCAAGGTGACGACGATTCCGATGAGCAAAAGGGTGGTCGTGTAGACCATGCTCTTGGCCGCCTCGCTGTTTCGACTCTGGAAGCCCAGGTCGAAGATGTGAAACCCCAGGTGCATAAAGGAACGGTCCGACCCGAACCAGGGAGCATCCAGAGCCAGAGGCAACTCGGGCGCCAGCTTCACCGCTCCAACGAGCATCAACGGGGCGACCTCGCCGGCCCCGCGGGCGATCGCCAGGATCATCCCCGTCATAATCCCGGGTAGGGCCCGCGGAAGCACGATGCGACGTATTGTCTGCCACTTGCTCGCTCCGCAGGCGTATGACCCCTCCCGCATGCTCCGCGGTACCGCGGCCAGGGCCTCCTCCGTCGCAACGATCACGACCGGCAACGTCAGCACCGCCAGCGTCAGGCTCGCCCAGATCATGGCGCTCTTGCCGACCGTCGGATCGGGGAACTTGTCTCGGTAAAAGCCCTCGAAGAAGGGGATCTTCCACACCAGCATGAACACCATCGCCGCGGCCGCCACCCAGAGCAGAAATGCTGCAAACCCCGCCACCCGGGCACGGCGGGACCCCTCCAGTTTTGTGGAGTCCGTGTTCAGCTTCCGCGTCACAACCCCCAGGACGATGGCGGCGCCGACCAATGCCGCCGTCAGACCGACCAGCCACATCCAGCCGGAGCGGGAATATGGGTCATCCGGCCCATGGTCGATCCACGCGCCGAGGCCATAGCAGAAGAATCCCAGCCCGAAAACGCCGTAAACGATGCTGGGAACGCCCGCCAGATTGTTCACGCTGATGCGCACCATGCTCACGATCATCCCCTGCCGGGCATATTCTCGAAGGTAGATCGCAGCGATCACCCCAAGCGGCACCACGAAAATGATCATGATGAACGTCAGCAGCACCGTCCCCACGATCGCGGGAAAAACGCCCCCCTCGCTGTTGGCCTCCCGAGGATCGCCGCCCAGGTATTCACCCCAGCGGGAGAAGTAGACGCCCGCCTTGCCGAAGAAACCAAGCTGGTTGGCGGGATAGGCCCGGACGATCTGCCCGATCTGCATCGGTACATCCGGCTCGGCCCGGTCCTCCGGGATGATCTCACCACCGGGAGCGCGGATTTCGATGCGAAATCGCGACATCTCGTCGCGGATCTCTTCGACCTGCCCTCGAAGCGCGTCGTTGCGCTGCGTCAGGGCTTCGGCGAGCGCCTCGTGCTGTTGTTGAAGTTCCTGTGCATCGGGTGATGCCTCCCCAAACCGCCGCTCGACGGATCGCAGTTCCAGCCTCATCTCCTCGAATTCCCGGGCAATGGCCCCCATCTGCTTCCTTTCGATCCGCTCCCGCTGCTCACGGAGCTCCTCCATGCGCGGGTGGATCTCCCTGAACCGCCCCCACGCGGCGGCGGGCTCATCGATCCGCTCGCCATCGACAATCACCGCCTCCAGGATGCCGTAGGCGTTGCCCCAAGCCTGGCGTTCGACCACGAGGCCCCATTCCGGGTAGCTACGCTCCACCACCTCGCTGTCGTTCACCCAGGTGAAGTCTTCGCCGGTGATGTCGTAGTTGCCGGTCTTGTAGAGCACGCGCCGCAGCGCCGTTGGCTGTCCGTCCGCCCCGGTGCGGCGATCCACATCCTCCCGGCTGTACTCGCCGAGCACGATGGTTCCGTTGGCCAGCTCCACGCGCTCCAGCCGCTCCGGCCAGAAGGTCGTGAAGCCGCGCAGCGTGATGAACCCCAGCAGCCCCACGATCATGATCACCGCCGTCGCGATGCAGCCGCCGGTCAACCACACCATCGGCTCGCCACGGGCGGCCAGGTTGGTCCGACGCAAGGGGCGTGCCAGGGGCATTCGCTGGGCGCCATCCCGGGCCGCAATAGGCACCATTCCGCTTCCCGCCGCCACGCCCGCAGGCGCCGGACCCCGGAGGGAGTCGTGGCCTGGCTTGGGGTCGTTGCCGTAGGGGTCGCTCATGGCACTCACAGCTGAAAGGCCCGGCGGCGGAAGCGCATACGCACTACTTCCGCCGTCGTGTTCACCAGGAACGTGATTGCAAACAGCACCAGGGCCGATAGATACAGCACGCGGTAGTGTGTGCTGCCCACCGCCGCCTCCGGCAGCTCGACGGCAATATTGGCCGCTAGCGTCCGCAGACCGCTGAAGATGTTCCACTCCAGGATGGGGGTATTGCCCGCCGCCATCAGGACGATCATGGTTTCACCGGCGGCCCGGCCAAAGCCGATCATGCAGGCACTGAAGATCCCGCTGGCGGCGACGGGAAGGACAACGCGGATGGCCGTTTGCCACGGGGTGGCGCCCGCCCCGTATGCCGCGCTGCGCAACGTGTTGGGGACGCTGGAAAGAGCATCCTCGCTCACCGTGTAGATGATCGGGATGATCGCAAAGCCCATCACCAGGCCCACGGTCATCGCGTTTCGCTGCACGTACGTGTCAAAAATGTTCCCGCGAAGATCGAAGCCCGCGAGATTCAGCATCGCTCCCAACAACGCCGCCAGCGACACCGACAGCACGCCGATCATGGCGAAGCGCACGAGATCTGCGACCGCCAGCTGGCCCCGGGTGCGCCGACGGCCATCGAAGATCGCCAGGCGGTGACGCAGCTGCAAATTGAAGAACAGCACCAGCGCCACGGCGCACACCGGGGTCAGCAGCAGCATCCAGCCGGGCGTGGCGTGGCCGAGAATCATGCCAGACATTCGGCCGAGGCCATGCTCCGAAGCAACGGCGGCGAGTTCGGAGAAAGATGGGGTTCCGCGGCCGACGCGCTGGTCGAGCCACGCCCGGAAATCGCCGTAGAACAGGGCGCGCTCCAGGACTGGCCCCAGGCCGAAGGAGAGCAGCACCATCAGCACCACCGCCGCCAGCATCATCGCGAAGGTGAGCCAGGATGGGATTCCCTGCGCCACGCGCGGCGGAACGAGTTGCCAGAGGAATCCGAACACCATCACGCCCACCGGCACTGCGATCATCATCAACAGCACCGCGGGTACCACATCTTCCACAAACGGCGCCAGCACCAGGGCCGCGATGAATCCCAGCACGACCGACGGCAGACCCGCCATCAGCTCGACAACCGGTTTTACCACGGTCCGCACCCGCGGCTGCATGAACTCCGCGGAATAGATCGCCGCCAGGATCGCCAAGGGGACCGCGAAGAGCATCGCGTAGACGGTCGCCTTGATCGTTCCGAAGATCAGGGGAATCAGGCCGAACTTCAGCTCCGCGGCGTCGCTGCCGGCGGAGCTTTGCCAGAAGTGCTCCGGCTCGGCCCGACCCTCGTAGTGGACCGGCAGAAAGAGGGCCGCAATCGAGCCGTCGGCGTGGGGGTTGTCAACGTCATAAACGGCAAGCTGACCATCCTCCGAGACCGCGGCCAGGGCGTTGGTCTTTGGCGCGAGGGCGGCGAGCCGCACTGGAGACTCCCCAAAGGGCTCGAGGCGGGCCTGTGTCGCCTCGCTGGTCATGTGCCTCAGCAGCACCTGCCCGGACGCATCAGCGGTGATGAACTGCCGGTCGCGGCTGCTGGGGGCGATGCTGGTGATCGCGCCACGCTGGCCCGGCAGATCGTGGGCCTGGACCATGTGCAGGCCGTCGGTAGAAGTGCGCTGACGGCGCGGGACGGACTCGCCGTAGGGGGCGGCGAACCAGCCGCTCACACCCCCCTGGGCGTCGCCGATGATCAGCGTGACGCTCCCCAGCAGCATGCCGGCGGAAGTGACCTGGGCCTCGCTGTCAGGCGTCAGGTCCGCAGTCTCCGCGATGACCGCCTCGGCGGGGACCCGGGTGTCGTAGCGGGTGACGATGCCGCTCGGGTAGATCACGTACACCTGGCGGGCATTGGCGCCCAGCAGCAGTCCCACGGGCTCTTCGTCAGGCGCCGAGGGGTTTGCAGGCAGCTCATGCTTGATGAGCCGCGTCGTGACCTGCCCCGTCATCATGTTCTGCTGCTTGCGAATGACGTCGAAGATGAGGCGGCCGTCTTCCAGCAGAGCGACAACCGCCTCCAGCTCCTCCGAGCGCAGGTAATCCATCAGCCGCGCGGGCGAGGGCGTCCCGTCCGCCAGCGGCACAGGATCGGCGATATCAATCAGCGGACGCGTGACCCGCAGGCGGCCACGGGCCAGCTCGGCGATTCCGTCGTCGTAGGCAATGGTCTGCCCCGGCCGCAACGACTCGGCGGCGTCGGGGATTTCGCTCGTAAAGCCTGTGCTGAAGCCCACCTGGCCGAGCTGGACGGTGCCATCTTCGCGCGCAATGGCGATCGCGCCCCGGCGCTCCGCGACCACGGTCACGGGCATGTCGGACACGGGTGTGGAAGCGATGAGTTCAGCGCCGGCAAGGCGATAGGTCGTAAAGAGCCCCTGGGAATCAAGCAGCCAGACGGCGACGAGGTTTTCATCCAGCCCCATCGCCACAGCGTCGGGCCGGGCCGCCGGCTGCGTGCTGGCGATGGCGTCGGGGGCAGCGAGGGGCTGAACCACGCGTTCCCTCACGTCGGTGGCCGTGAACATGGGAACCATGACGTACACGAGGAAGCCGACGATGGCAGCGAACATTACCACGACGCCCAGCCCGCCTGCAGTGATGATGATCTGAGCGGCAAGATCAGCCACGCGCACACTGGCACCGGTCTTTCGCTGCCGCCGGCGGCCCGAAAAAGCTCCAGGCGGCTGCATAGCGCCGCCACCCCGAGGGGGTCGCGGGGCGGAGGCCGGTCGGGATGCTGGAGCTTGCGTCATTCAGGGCAAGAGGGGCGGCGCACCATCGTTGGCAGCGATTGTCCAAAGCGCGGTTAAGACTGCGCTAAAGCCCTGCGTGGGTGAAGCAAAACGCGTCCTGCCCGGGAGGGCAGGACGCTTCGCCTTGTGAGAGCTGCCAGGACCTCAGTTGCCGGAGGCGGCGCCGACCTTCTTGAGGTCTTCGGTGGCGATCTGGGCGGTCACCGGGAAGTAGCCGTCCTTGACCACGACCTGCTGTCCCTGCTGGCTGAAGATCAGCTTCACAAACTCGCGGACAATGGGGCTGGGCTGCTCGCCCGGGGGGATATTTACATAAACATAGAGAAATCGCGACAGCCCGTAGTCGCCACTGTAAGCGTTCTCCGGGGATGCCTCAACGCCCTCGATCGGAACGGCTCGCACGTCCGCGGTCTTGTATCCGATGCCGCTGTAGCCGATGGCGAAGCGGTCGCTGGCAACACCCTGCACGACGCTGCTGCTGCCGGGCTGCTCCTTGACGGCACTCTTGAAGTCGGCGTTTCCCAAGGCGTGCTCCTTGAAGAACCCGTAGGTGCCGCTGGCGGAGTTACGTCCGTAGAGGCTGACCGGCTTGTCACGGTACTGCGCATCCGTGACGCCGATGTCGCCCCAAGTCATGTTGCTCTTGCCCTCGACGCTGAAGACCTGGCGGATTTGGTCCATCGTCAGGGATTTGATGGGGTTGTCCTTGTGAACGAAGACAGCCAGGGCATCGACCGCCGAGCGAATCGGGGTGGGCTCATAGCCGTACTTGTTCACGAACGCGTCGATCTCGCTGCCCTTCATGGGGCGGCTCATGGGCCCGAGCTGTGCGGTTCCCTCGATGAGGGCGGGCGGGGCGGTGCTGGAGCCCTTGCCCTCGATCTCGACGTTGACATTGGGGTAGACCTTGCTGAACTCCTCGGCCCAGAGGGTCATGAGGTTGTTGAGGGTGTCGCTGCCGACGCTCTTGACGGAGCCGGAGACGCCGCTGGTGCGCTCGTAGCGGGGGAGGTTCCTGTCCACCTGGACGCCCTGGAGGCCAAAGCCCACGAGGGCCAGCAGCGCCCCGCCCGCCGCGATGGCGGCGATGGGCTTGCGAAGTTGCGAGAGTTGAAGCATGTGCGTTCTCCTTTGTTGGGTGTTTCCTCGTATGGCAGAACGGTACCCAACCCCCGGTTAGCATTCTGTGAGCCGCCCGAGAAGATTGCGCGCAAAAAGCTCCTGACACTCGTGACCGCCATCAACCGAGCACCAGGAACGTCCCGAACATGCACAGCCAGACCAGGTCCAGGAAGTGCCAGTACATCGCGGCATGCCGCACGCCGACATAGTGCTCGTGGTCGTACAGCCCGCGCAGGGCCCGTCGCGTGACGACCCAGAGGTAGGCGACGCCGCCGATCACGTGCAGGGCGTGCAGCAGCACGAGCACGAAGAGCAGCCGGTGAAGGTTGGTGGCGGGCCTTGGAACCTCGATCGTGTCGCCCGTGACCCGTTCGACGGACTGAACCGTGACCAGGGGCTCCGGCAGCGGGGACGTCAGAAGCTGCACCATGGCGGGCGTTTGGACCGCCAGGAACGCCAGCGCCAGCAGATCGGTTGCCACGAGCCAGCGGAAGAACGATTGCCAGCGCTCGCGCCGTATGCGCAGCAGGGCCATGTGAACGGTCAGGCTGGCGGCCAGCACGATGAGCGTGCTGGTGTAGAGCTTGGCGTTGGTGAGGATGCCGCGAAGTGCGCCGGGCGGATAGGCCTCCTGCGCCATCAGGCGAAGGAGAACATACAGGAGCATCGTGGAGGCGAAGAGGATGCTCAGCGTGACCAGGAAGATGATCATGCCGAACGTCTGCGCCCGCGCGGGAATCACGTGGCGCTCTTCAGGTCGATACGGGCTACCCGGTCCTTGACTCATGGCAGATGCCGGTCGCGAACGCCCGCACCATCAACGCGGGGGGTTGACCAGCGGCGCCGCGTACGAGCCCGGCGGCTGCATCTGCGGCTGATACTGGTCGGTGTCGGTGATGGCAAACCCGATGAACACCGCCAGGAAGACCAGGGAGATGATCACGACAAGCTGGTTGAACTTGCTGTCCCACCAGAGATGCATGAAGAACATCGCCACGAGAATCGACTTGATTGCGGCCAGGAACAGGGCGATCCAGATGTTCAGCGTTCCAAGGTCAAAGCTGCGAGCGCCGACCGTGACGGCGGTCAGGATGATCAGCGCGGCGAACGTGGCGTACATGATCCAGGCCGGCGCCACGTGGGGCTCCCCGTGCGGCGGGGCGTTCACAGGCACGTCCACCCCGTGCATTCCGGGGATGTTACCCGCCGCGGTCTGGCGTCGGGCGATCAGCTCGCGGTCTTCTTCGTTGAGCTGGCCTAGGTCGATCGCCGCATTGCTGCGCACGCCGCTGTCGGGGGTGATGGCCATCGTCAGGAACCTCCGGAACCGCGTTGCGGTTCAGTGAATCAGGTACAGCAGCGGGAACAGGAAGATCCAGATCAGGTCGACCAGGTGCCAGTAGAGCCCCACCAGGTCCACGGGCGTGAAGTACTCAGGGCCGAAAGTGTTCTTGAGGCTCTTGACAAGCACCCAGCCGATAAGGCCCATGCCGACAAGCACGTGAAGCCCGTGCAGACCCGTCATCATGAAGTAGATGTTGAAGAACGCCTTCACGTGCGACTGCTGCCGCACGTCGAGATCCGTGTACTCCACTCCATGGGTCTCCACGACCTGCTCGGTGATGCCGGCGCGCGTCTGGAAGGTGGGCCGGATGACGGCGGCGTCGGGGCTGCCGTAGTTCGGGTCGAGGTACTCCGGCCCCAGGTGCCGCAGTTGGACGCCCGCGGGGGGCTGCTGCTGCGGGTCGGTCATGGGCGCTTCCGCCTCCCCGGGCTGCTGGTGTTCCACCGGGCCGGCGCCGGCTTCCCGATGCAGGGGATCGGTGGGACTCGGCTCGGCATGACCATCGTCGTTATAGCCGGCTTCGGCGTGATCGCCATCGCCGTGGCTGCCCATCTTGTCGACGACATTCTTCTGAAACCCCTCGGGATTCTGATCGCGGTCGTAGCTGTTCAAGAAGCCGGGGAAGTAGCCGTGGTTCCACTTGTCACTGTACTCGATGGTCTTGATGACCATGAACCCGGCGCCGCCGAGGAGGGTCAGGACGAGCATGGCCACCAGCTTGCTGTTCTGGCCGAGCTGGGCGTAGCGCACGCCCATCGCCATGGTCAGCGAACTGGTCAGCAGGATGATCGTGTTGATCGCCCCCCACATCGTCGACACATGGTGCTCGCCGTAGCGGAAGACGTCCGGGTTGTTGTAGCGGTAAACAGCGTAAGCGCAGAAGAGCCCGCCGAACATCAGGATTTCGGTGGCCAGGAAGGTCCACATGCCCAGCTTGCCGGAGTCGAACTGCTGCTCGGGCGTGTCGAAGTGGTGGGCCAGGTGAGGCGGATGGGCATGGTGCTCATGCGCCGCGTCGTGCCCGGCGTGCGGGTCCTGGCCGTGCGGGATGGCGGTGGGGTCGATGGCGCTCATGGATCCGATCGCGGTGTGTTGGTCACTCTCCGGGGGTCTTTTCCGGGCTACCGAGGTGGTCGCCCATGCCGCGGTGCTCGACGCGATGCCCCGGCCCCGCGGCCTCCTGCCGGGCACGGAACTCGGGCTTCAGCTCCCAGCCATCGGCTACGGCGGGGTCATTGCTGTGCACGAAACGCCAGCGGCGCAGGGCATACGGATCGCCGGCGGCGGGCGTGATCTTGAAGTTGTCGTGCGGCGGGGGGCTGCTGGTCTGCCATTCGAGGGTGTTGGCCCCCCACGGGTTTGGCGGGGCGATCTTGCCCTTGCGGCCGGCGATGAGGTTGATGAGGGCGATCAGCAGACCCAGGCCCAGGATCCAGGAGCCGACGGTGCTGACCTGGTGATAGAACTCATACTGCGTCTCATACGTGGCGTAGCGCCGGGGCATGCCCTGGGCGCCCATGACGAACTGGATCAGGAACGTCACGTTGAAGCCGATGATCGTGACGATCGCGCCGATCTGACCCCAGCGCTCGGGATACATGCGGCCCCACATCTTGGGATACCAGTAGTAGAAGGCCGCCAGCAGCGCGAAGAGCGTGGTGCCCATCATCACGTAATGGAAGTGGGCGACGACGAAGTAGGTGTCGTGAAAATGGATGTCGGTGCTGATCGTGGCCAGGTGCAGGCCGGTGAGCCCGCCCAGCGTGAAGACCAGGATCGCGCCCATGACGTACCACATCGGCGTAAGCAGCATGATCCGCCCGCGATACATCGTGCTCAGCCAGTTGAACACCTTGACCGCCGACGGGATCGAGACGCTGAAGGTCAGCAGGGAGAAGATGGCGTTGACCAGCGGCGACTGGCCGCTGGTGAACATGTGGTGACCCCAGACGATGAAGCTGAAAAACGCGATGGCAATCGACGAAAGGGCGATGAAGCTGTAGCCGAAGATGTGCTTGCGGCACATGGGGCTGAGGATCTCGCTGACCACCGCCAGCCCCGGGAGGATCATGATGTAGACGGCGGGGTGGCTGTAGAACCAGAAGAAGTGCTGGTACAGCACGGGATCGCCCCCCAGCGTCGAGTCGAAGATGCCGATGCGCAGGGCGCGCTCGGCCATCAGCAGCATGAGCGTGATCGCCAGAACCGGCGTGGCCAGCACCTGGATAATGGCGGTGGAGTAGATGCCCCAGAGGAAGAGGGGCATGCGGAACCAGGTCATGCCCTTGGGGCGAAGCATGTGGATCGAGGCGATGAAGTTCAGCCCGGTCAGGATGCTCGAGAAGCCGAGAATGAAGGCGCCCATCGTGGCGGGCAGCACGCCGGTCGTGGACTGAGTGGTTGAGTAGGGCGTGTAGAACGTCCAGCCGGTGTCGAGGCCGAAGGGGAACAGCCAGCCCCACGCGTTGCGCCAGGCGAGGAACGCCTCCGGCTCCATGTTGACGCGGGCGATGGTGGTGATCCCGCCGCCCAGGAGGATCCATGAGAAGAACACAGCGCCAAGAGCCCAGATCCAGAAGCTGAGCAGGTTCAGGCGAGGGAAGGCCACGTCCTTGGCGCCGAGCATCATGGGCAGGACGAAGTTGCCGATGATCGCCGGGATGGCGGGGATGATGAACAGAAACACCATCACGGCGCCGTGAATGGTGAAGAACTGGTTGTAAAGGTCGTTGTTGAGGGCGGGGTTCTCGCTGAAGCTGGCCTCGGGGGTGAAGAGCTCCAGTCGCAGCAGCAGGGCAAAAATGCCGCCGATGGCGAACATCGACATCACGCCGACGAGGTAAAGGATGGCGATGCGCTTGTGGTCGAGCGTGAACGCCCAGCTCACAAAGCCGCGCGAGTGCGTCAGGTAGTTGTCGTGATGCACGTCAGCCCGGTTGGCCTCCGGGATGCCGGCGAGTAATGGAGCGTTCAGGGTGCTCATGACGTTTGTTGAACTTCGGGTCGTTACACGTGCTGCGGCCCCTTAAGTGATCAGGGCCGGTTCTGGCCAGCCGCAGGGCCGCGCGGCTCGACCTCGGGAACACTTTGGGATTCGCCGGGGCCCAGTTCCAAGCCCGACTGCTGCGTCTGCCCCTGGCTCTCGGAGAGCGAGCGGATGTAGGCGATGATGGCGTTGATGTCCCGGTCATCGAGCTGCCCGGCGAAGCTGGGCATCGTGGCCCCGTACCCCTGGACGATCTGCGTGTGCGGCTGAAGGATGCTCCGCCGGAGGTACTCCTCATCCGCGGTCGCGGTCGAGCCATTGGTGAAGATGCGCTGCGCCCCGAAGAGGTTCTTCCAAGTGGGGGCCGACAGCGGGCTTCCGTCAACGCTGTGGCATCCGCGGCAGCCGCGGAGCGACCAGAGGGCGCGGCCGGTCTCCTCTGGAGAGCGAGGCTTGCCGGTAATCGGGTCGGTGTAAATGTCCCCGATCCATGCCAGGGCCTGCTGAAACCTGCCTTCGCCGTAAACGAAGCACTTGGCGAGCATGTCGGAGTGTCCCGTGCCGCAGTACTCCGTGCAGTAGACCTCGAACACGCCCTCAACCGTCGGCACTGCCCAGATTGTGTTGAACCGCCCAGGCACTACGTCCTTCTTCATCCGAAAGGCAGGGACGAAGAGGCTGTGAATCACGTCTTCGCTCGTCAGAATGAACTGCACCGGCTCACCGACCGGCAGGTGCATGTCCTCCGTTACTGTTCCATCGGGATAAGTGAACTGCCAGCTCCACATGCGCCCATGCACTTCGACCCGCATGGCGTTCGGCGGGGGAACCGCCTGGTGCAGGAAGTCACGGAAGCCCAACGCGAACATGATCAGGACAATGCAGGTGGGGATGATCGTCCAGGTGAGCTCAAGCGTGGTCGAGTGCGTGGCGACGCCCTCCGGATCGGGCTGATCCGGGCTGCGGCTGCGGTAGTACCAGGCGAAGAAGAACATCAGCCCCAAGATCAGGATCGTGAAGAAGACGGTCACGAAGTTGATGTACGCCAGCACCGCATCGGTCGCCGGCGCGGCCTCGCTGGCCACCTGCGGCATGAAGAAGTTCGGCGATTCGAGGCCGGTGTCCCGTTGCGCCGGGACGTCAAAGTCCTGCTGGATCTTCTCAATCATCGCCAGCTTTTCCGCCTTCGGATCGGTCGCCTCGGCGGCGGGGGCGGTGGTGGGGCGCGTGGCGGGCGCATCCTGCGCCAGCGCCGTAACACCGGTCAGGAGGATCGCGATCATCGTGCACAGCAGCAGCTTCATGGTCGTTGGTCCGCTAGCTTCAGCCACTGAACGCCGTCCGCGGCGGGGGAAGATCGTCCCGGTCGCGAGACGCCTCCTCCAGGTCCTCGACGCTCGTGCCCCGGCTGGCCAGGCGTCGCAGCTTGCCTCGGCGCTCGGCAAGAAGCAGGAACCCGATGATGCCCGCAAGCGTCACGACGGTCGTGGCCCCGGCACTCCGCATCAGGGTCCGGGCAGTCGCGGTGTACTTGCCAATCTCCGGGTTGTAGTCGAAGCAACTCAGGATGAAAGCGTCCTTGAGGCCCGGCGTGATCGTGCCCTGGCTGGCGTTGATCAGAGTCAGCCGCATCGCCGTCGGATCGTAGTTCGCGTCGTAGAGGTACCGGCTGATCTTGCCATCGGGCGTGAGTACCACGATGGCAGCCGGATGACTGTACTGCTGCGCCTCCTCGATCCAGGCAAACTCATACCCGATCGCCTCCGCCAGCGCGTTGATGCTGCGGTCGTCGCCGACGAGGAAGTGCCACCCCTCCTGGACGCTCTGGCGGGAGGTCGAACGGCCCATGACCTCGACCACCGCCTCCTTGTTCGAGGCAGCCAGTGCCGGCGGCTCCCGCGAATCGAAGCTCACCGTCAGGACGGTGAAATCCTCCGAAAGCTTCAGCTCTCCCGCGAGCGCCCGCATGGATCGCACCATCCCGCGCGTGATCTCACCGCACAGGGCGGGGCAGCGATACCACGCCATCTGGATGATGACCGGGCGCTCTCCGCTAAAGAACTCGCCCAATTCGACGACCCGGCCGGTGCTGTCGGAGAAAACGATGTCCCCCGGAACGTACGCGCCCGTCAACTCCGTAACTCGGGCCGCGTCGCGGGCCTTCTGAAGCAACGGCGGTACATATCCCGCCGGCATTTCGACCCCGGGTTTTCGAGGAGCGCCGGGCACGGGCGATTCCCCGGCACGGTCATCCACCGCGCGGGCGCTGAGCGCCGCCGTCGCCAGGACGACAATCAGCAATGCGAAAATGCCGCGAGTTGGGGCGGGGAACATGGCTCTCGAATCGTACGTTGCGGCCTTGCCGCGAAATCGCTTCTCATGCGTCAACTTGCCGCGCCAGACGCCTCCGGCTCGCCCCCGGACCCCTCCGGCTCATCTGCGGGCCGCGTAGTTGGCCCGCCGCCGATCTGCTCCTGCGTCGCTCGGAGCACCTCCGCCGGCGTCATGTACTCAAGGTATGCGTCGTTCGAAATGCGGGTCGGCTGCGTGTCCAGGGCCCGCATCTGCTCCGCCGTCACCTGTTCGCCTGTCAGCTCGCTCACCAGGTGGGCCATGGCGGCATGAATGGGGATCACCGCCACATTCCGCTCGCGGGTGGGGAACCGATACCCGCCGGCGGGCAGCTCCCCGACTTCGGCCACCGAATAAACCGACGCGTTTCCAACGATGTCGCCGATGTTGGCGTACTGCTCGTCACGGCGATCAAGCCACTGCTGGTTGCGGTCGATCTCGTAGCGGCTGGCGGTGAGGACGTCGACCTCGTAGGCGAACCAGCCCTCGACGCCCCAGAAGATAATGAGCAGGAGCATGCTGCCGACCAGGCCCACGAAGGCGAGCAGACCAACGTTAATGTCTTGTCTGACGGCCATTGATCAAATGTTGTGAAATGCCATCGACTCATGCAGGCGGGGGTCCGCGACGGGGCGGAGCGAGACCCGCGACAGGTTCCAGATGAAGTAGGCCCCGACCGCTGAGACCATGAAAAGCAGGGTCGCCAACTCCGGCACCGGCAGCAGGGTGGTCCCGCCGGTCAGCATCTCGGGCATGATCAGCCAGTAATGATCCAGGTAGTGCATCACCAGCATCCAAACGGCCCAGAACGCCAGAAAAGGCAGGTTTCGCTTCACATGACGGCTGAGCAGTCCACCAAAGGGGAACAGCAGGTGCCCGAACAACAGCACCAGGATGATGAACGACCACCAACCGACCGCCGCTGGCTGGCTGGCGTCGGCTGGCCAGGCGCCAAAGCCATGATTCGCGTCGACCGTGGTGGCTCCCCGGACGCCGTACCAATAGGTCGTTTCCGGGATGTTGGCGTACCAGATCAGCATGAACTGGCTGAAGGCCACGTAGCCCCAGAAGAACACGAACGCGAACAGCAGCTTCCCAAGGTCGTGGAAATGCTCCCGACCCACCGCGCCCCGCAAGTAGCCGGCGCGACGCAGCGCCTGGTAGATCAGGATGATGGTCGCCAACGCCCCAATGACGCCGCCAGCGAAGATGTAGACCGCCCAGATCGTACTGAAGAAGTGGGGGTCGAGGCTCATCCAGAAGTCGATCGCCGCCCCGGTGACCGTCGCGGCGAAGAGCAGGAAGCAGGCGGGAGCCCACTTCTGCATGGCGGTCGTATGGGCCGGATCGCGAGTCTCGTCCTGCAGAATGCTGTTGCGCCAGTAGAACCGGGCAATCAGGATCCAGACCGCAAAGTAAAGGATGACGCGTAACAGGAAGAAGGGGCGATTGAGATATGGCGCCTTGTGGGCCGTCAAATCGTCGTAGTGCAGGTGATGCCGAGCCTGCTCGACCGTGATCGCTTCCTGCGTGAGCATCGGCGGTCCCAGCCCGATCGCGGCCGCGCTCATTGGATCTCGCGCGCCAGAGGCCTCCTCGGTCTCCGGCTCCGCCGCAGCCCGCGGGATGGGTGATTCGACGGCCTCCTCGCCGTGGTGGGCACCACCGGGGACCGCCCATGGGTAAAGCGTCGGGCTGCCGCTTTCCCCTGGGATGGCAAGGGTGAAGAGGATCGGGATCGACAGCGCCGCCAGGGCGGGCAGCGTCATGGTCATCGTCTCCGGGATGCGCCGAACGTTCACGCTCCAGCCGGCCCGCGTGATGTGCTGAAGCATCACGAAAAAGAGCGATCCCAGGACGATGGTCAGGACGAAGCCGAAGGCGACGAGGTAGCCGAGGAAGAAGCGCCGCAGTCCGCCGCCCCCGTGATCCACGCCGCTGCCGAAGAAGAGCGCCGTGACGAGGCCCACCACGAGACCGACAGCGGCGATGATGCCCAGCAGGGGCACGAAACGGTTGCCCACGGCTTGGGGGAGCCTCAGCGGCTCGTTCGCCTCGGAATGATGTTCTGCACTGGCCAAGTAGTCTTCCTCGTGTGAATCGTGGCTCTGTTACTCACCGCCGGCGCCCGCGGGAGCTTCCGGCTGGCCGGCACCGTCTTCCTGAGCGTCTTCAGGGGGTGGCGGGGGCACAAAGGGCTTTCCGCCCACGAGCGTCGGCCGGACCGGGGCCTGCTCGCGCAGCTCCTGAGGCACCATCTCCGGCGGGGCGTTCTGCGAGAGCTGGAGGGCCCTGACATAGGCCACGACGGCCCAGCGGTCCTCGGGGGCCTGGATCTGGTGGCCGTAGCCCGCCATCGTCCGGATGCCGTTGTTGATCGTGTTGTAGATGTGCCCCTCCGGCCGGGCACGGCGGTCGGCATCGTTGAGGTTGTTGGGCGGTGCCCAGCCAACCATGTTGCCCGGCCGCTGCTGCGTCCGGACATGGACGGGGCCATAGCCGTAGCCGTCGTACCCATGGCAGAGGTAGCAGTAGCGCGCGTAAAGCTCCTTGCCGCGGGCGATGAAGGCGGCGTCCACCGTGATCCCGGGCGGGAAGCCCTCCATCCACTGCACCTGTGGTCGGCCCTGATCGTCGATGGAGCTGATGGTGTAGCCGAGGTTCAGGAAGTCATCCTGCTCCAGCCCGCCCACCTTTACGACGCCCGGGATCGGCGGGCGCATGGCCATGTTGTTCGCAAAAAGGGGATTGGTGTCCTGAGCTTCGAAGCGTGGCTGCTGGTCCATGTCGAGGAACATGTGCACCGGCGTCTTTTGACTGCGCACGAACTTGGCCCGCACGGCGCCGGCCAGGGGGATCCAGCTCCCGACGATGCCGACAACTATCAGGTAGAGCAGCCAGGTGGGAACGGTGTTGTAGCGAAGGAGCCCGCGCAGCCCCATCAGCGTCGTCGGGCTGTTGTCGCTGATGACGCGCTGCAGCTGTCGGTTGATGAGATCGTTTGGCGGCATCTTTGCAATCGTGCGGAGGCGTCTGGCAGTTCAGTCAACGACGAATTCCAGCGAGAGCGGGCGCGTTCCCTTCAGGAGTTCGGTGGTGACCTCCTCGTCGAATACCGGGTCGGTGGCGTCGATCACGACGAAGAACCGGTCATCGGTGACGCGCCGGAACCGGGCGCTCTTGAACAGCGGGTTGTACAGCATCGGCAGTGCATTGAGCACCAGCATCCCCAGCCCAGCGCTGAACGCCGCCAGCAGGATGGTCAGCTCAAAGATCGGCGGAATGAACTGGGGCAGCGAAAGCAGGGGTTTGCCACTCTCAAAGTAGGGATAGCCGGAGAACACTCCAGCCTCGGGGATGCTCGGGCCCATCGTCCAGATTGTCAGCCCAAGGCCGATCGACATTCCGGTGAGCCCGCCGATCAGGCAGATCCAGGGCACCAGGGTCGGCCGGATGGCCATGGCCCGCTCAATCCCGTGGATCGGGAACGGCGAGTGCACATCCCACCGGCTGTAACCGGCGTCCCGCACCTTCTCGGCAGCGGCGTATACGTCATCGACGTTGTCATACTCGGCCATGACACCCGCCAGGACGTCGCCGCTGCCCTCGACGGCCACGTCGGACACCTGCATGTCGTTGGCGAGGAAGTTTTGATCTGCTGCGGACATGGTTGCAGGTTGCGGTGCGCCAGAGGGTTAGATCGATTCAGCGGGGTGGTAATCGGCGCCGGTGGAGGCGCGCTCGATGTCGTCGTGGCGATCGGGCTGGTCCGAACCGTGTCGCCCATGACCGCGGTGGGCGATAGGCATGACGGTCTTGACCTCGGCCATGGCGATCATGGGCCCGAACTTGACAAACAGGAGCATGTTCATCAGGAAGAAGCCGAAGGTGCCGAAAAAGAGGGTCGCGTCCACCCAGGTGGGGGTGAAATCGCCCCACGAGCTGGGCAGGTAGTCCCGCGTCAGGGAGGTGATGATGATCACGAACCGCTCGAACCACATGCCGATGTTGATGCTCATGGCGGCGACCATGACCAGCAGCACGTTGCGACGGACGGACTTGAACCACAGGATCTGCGGGATAAAGACGTTGCAGGTGATCATGGTCCAGGCAGCCCACGCGTAATTGCCGAACGCCCGGTTCCAGAAGGCGAACATCTCGTAGTGCACGCCGCTGTACCAGGCAATGAAGTACTCCATCAGGTAGGCGTAGGCGACGATGAGGCCGGTGGTGAGCATCACCTTGCACATGTTGTCGATGTGCCGCAGCGTGATCAGCCCCTTGAGCCCGAACCAGGCGCGAGCGGGGATCGCCAGCGTCAGCACCATCGCGAACCCGCCGTAGACGGCTCCGGCCACGAAGTAGGGCGGGAAGATCGTCGTGTGCCAGCCCGGGAGCTGGCTGACGGCGAAGTCGAAGGACACGACGCTGTGCACGGACAGCACCAGGGGCGTTGCCAGGGCCGCAAGCAGCAGGTACATCTTCTCGAACCGGTACCAGTGCCGGCTCGAGCCGTTCCAGCCCAGCGACAGAATGCCATACGCCACCTGCCCGATCCGGTTCCTGCACCGGTCACGCAGCGTCGCAAGATCTGGAACCATCCCGACATACCAGAACAGCGCCGACACGCTCGCATAGGTCCCGACCGCGAAGACGTCCCACATCAGCGGGGAGCGGAACTGCGGCCACAGCGCCATCTGGTTTGGGTACGGAAAGAGCCAGAAAGCCAGCCACGGCCGCCCCACGTGGATGCCAGGGTATATGGCGGCGCAGGCCACGGCGAAGATGGTCATCGCCTCGGCGAAGCGGTTGATGCTGGTGCGCCAGTCCTGGCGCAGCAGGAAGAGGATCGCGCTGATGAGTGTGCCGGCGTGGCCGATGCCGACCCAGAACACGAAGTTGACGATGGGCCAGCCCCAGGCGGCGGGAACGTTGTTGCCCCACACGCCCACGCCGGTGAGGAACAGGTAGGTGATGCAGCCGAAGAGGCACAGGCCGGTGATGGTGGCGCACGTGAGAAACCCCAGAATCCACGGCCAGTCGGGCCGCGAAAGCGTGAAGTCGGTAACGGTGTCGGTGACGTCGCGGAACGTGCGGTGATTGACGACCAGCGGCGCGCGGCGCGTGGGATCATCCCACGTGTTGTCCACCTCGCGGTTGCGCTCCTCAAAGGGCAGCGGCGGGGGCCCGGCCTCCTCGACGTAGAACTCGTCGCTGCGGTCGTAGCCGCGAAGGTGCGCCGGGTCGGAACTGGTGTCAATCGTCGACATGGGGTTCGCTTCAAATTCGATCCCGCGCTCAGTGTGCCGCCGAGCCGGTGATTGCGTCGGGCTCGCGGTGGCGGAGCCGGGCCAGGTGCAGGGTGCGTGGGCGCGTGTTCAACTCGTCGAGTACGGCATATGCCCGCGGCAACTGGTGCTGCCGGGTTACGCGTGCCGACTGATCATTCAGGTCTCCGAAAATGATCGACTCGGTCGGGCAGGCCATCTGGCAGGCAGTCTTGACATCGCCGTCCTGCACCAGCTCATCCCGGTTGCGCCGCCAATTCGTCTTGAGCTTGATGCGCTGGATGCAGTAGGTGCACTTCTCCATGACGCCACGCATGCGGACCGTGACTTCCGGGTTGAACGTCATGCGGCGCACGATGTCGATCTCGCTGCCCTGCTGCTGATCGGGGAAGCCCAGAAACGTCGCGTCGTGAATCGGGGCACGCGGGTCCTTCGACCAGTAGTCCAGGTAGTTGAACTTCCGCACCTTGTACGGGCAGTTGTTCGAGCAGTACCGCGTGCCGATGCAGCGGTTGTAGACCATCACGTTGAGCCCCTCGGTGTCGTGCAGCGTCGCCGCGACCGGGCAGACCTGCTCGCAGGGGGCGTTCTCGCAGTGCACGCACATCATCGGCTGCAGGACCACGTCCGGATTCTCGTCGTGAATCTGCGTTTGGTAGTCGTCGCCCTCGGCCTTGAAGTAACGGTCGATGCGCAACCAGTGCATCTCGCGGTTGTTGAGCACTTGCTCCTTGCCGACCACTGGAATGTTGTTCTCCGCCACGCACGCCATCACGCAGGCGCCGCAGCCGATGCACGTGTTCGTGTCGATTGTCATCCCCCACGCGTGAGGATGTCGAAAAACTGCGGGAGGTTCGAAGATCTGCAGCCGCACGCCGCCGTGAAACCCCTCGTTGGCGGGGTAGGGGTGGGCGTCGTGGCCGCTGCCATTGCCGTTGTGGGCTGCTTCCACGAAATGGGCGTGCTCCGCGAAACTCGTCTCGCGCACGATCTTGCCGGAGTCGCCCTTGTCGCCAGTCCGCTTCTGGCGGCCCTCGTACCCCACCTTGTCAATCAGGTGGTGGTTCTGCGTCATCGCCAGCAGATATCGCTGCCCCTGCCGGCGGGCCGTGGAGCCGGGCGCGAACCACATCGCAGGGGTCGTCCGCAAGGCATACGTGTAGAACCCGCCCCCGTCGCCGGGCTCGCCGGGGTTGACGGTGCCGATGCGCCCGGCCCGCCAGCGGCCATAGCCAAGCTGAAGGCCGATGACGCCCCGGGGCTGGCCCGGCATCACATACACCGCCACCCCAAGCGGCTTCTCGACGCCCGGAACCGCGATGTCGATGACGTCGAACGTCTTGACGCCCAGTTCCTCGGCATCGTTGATGTTCAGCAGGGCCGCATTGTCCCAGGTCAGTTTTGTCAGCGTCTCAGGCACCTCCATGAGCCAGCCGTTGTTGGCGAAGCGGCCATCCAGCAGCCGAGGATCGGCGGCGAAAACGACCTCGAAGGGGCCTTCGGCTGCCGCGGGGGGCGCGGGAAGGTTGGCAGAGGCGATGCTGGGCTGGACTGGCGCCAAGTCGGTCCCGGCGACAACGCCCTGGTGCAGCATCTCCCGGAAGCTGCGCTCTATCGCCAGCTCATCCCCAGCGCCGCCGGAGAGGCCGACGAGCGTTTCGCGGACCAGCGTGCGGGCATCCTGCTCGATGCCGAGCAGCGCCGCAAGCATCTCGATGCTGGAGAGGCCGTTGTATAGAGGCAGGATCTGCGGCTGCGTGGGGGCGACTACGCCCGCCCAGCTTCGCGTGTCGCCCCAGGCTTCCAAAAAGTGCGACCGAGGAACGTGGTAGGCGCACTGGGCACTGGTCTCGTCGTGGTAGAGCGACAAGTGCACGCTAAGCGGCACCTTCTGCAGGCTGGCTGTGAAGTTCACGTCCGCGGGGGCGTCGTAAACGGGATTGCCGCCGAGAATCAGCAGCGCCTGGACCGCTCCGCCGGCCATGCGTCGGGCGAGCTCTTCAATGGTGCCGGCCTCCGGGACAGGGTCCGGGACATAAGTCAGCGTGCTGCCGGTGTTTCCGAGCGCCTGGTTTATCTGCATGCAGAGGGCCTGGACAGCCGGCGGGAGGTGCGGGCCCCAGGCCAGCAGGCCCTGGGCGCCGGCTTCCTGCAGGTCGTGAACGGCCCGCTGCACGAACTGGCGCTCGCGCTCC
>JBGTBZ010000104.1:0-6880 GCA_041749155.1 Phycisphaerae bacterium | reverse complement strand
CGGGCGACGATCAAGCCGCACGACTGGACGCGCGAGGCGATCCGCCACCGCCTGGCGGTCGACCCCGAGCACGCCCTGGAGCAGCCGTGGCGGCCCGAGTGGGTCCCTATCGCACAAGCGGCGGCCCTCGGGGCGGCCCAGAGGCTCGAGACGGCGGTCGACATGCCGTCGCCGGGCGCGGAGCACTTGCGTATCTGCTTCAGCCCGGTGACGCCCGAGCCAATCCGCCGGGCCATCGGCGTCGTCTGCTCGCGCCGGCTACCGCGGACCTGGTTCGTGCTGGGGGATCTCGCTCTGCTCAGCGGCAAGTTTTACAGGCGTGAGCGAGGCTACCGTCTGCATCTGCGGCGGGCGGCGGATGTGCACCTTCCGCGGGAGATCCGGTCGCGTCTGAGGGGTCTGCTTCGAGCCTCAGATATCGGCAAAGAGCACGCCCAGCAGTCCGGAGAAGACGGCGGCGAGCATCCCCGTGACCAGTGAGAGATCCGCCACCCAAAGGGCGCAGCACCCCCCGATAATGCCGAAGACGACGGCGGCGGTGACCCAGTCGTCGGCGGCGGCGCCCGGGCGGGTTTCCGGTGCGTCGGGAACACGTTCTGCTCGCGGAGCACCCGCGAGCACATCCTCTGCGTCTGCGGTATGGCGTGAGGTGGCGGGCATGGCTTTGGGAGGAGGGAACAACTCGCTGCTCAGGCTTGTGACCACGCCGCGGACTCCCGCTTCCGCCGGCGCGGAGGAGGAGCCGGGCGGCGTGGCGACCCACGCCCCGAAGCGGTGGTGTTTGCACCGGCTACGGGCAGGTCTTTCTCTACCAGATCAGACACTTCCAGCGGGCGCGCGTTAGCGTTTGCGCGATGTCGTCCGGCTTCAGTCGAGGCTGCGGCGTTTGGCGTGCCGCGGCATGCTCGTTGACTTGGATCGGCAACGGATCGCCCGAAGCATCACCCGTTCCCCGGGATCAGCCGGAAAATCGAGCGACCGGGCGAGGTCCGATCATCCTCAGCGCTGGCGGAAGACGATGCGCCCCTTGGAGAGGTCGTATGGGGAGAGCTGCACCTTGACGCGATCCCCCGGAAGGATGCGGATGAAGTGCTTGCGCATCTTGCCGCTGACAAAACCGAGGATCTCGTGGTTGCTGCCGTCGGGCTTGGGATTGTCGAGCCGGAGCTTGAACATGGCATTGGGCAGGGCCTGGGCCACGGTGGCTTCAAGCTCAATGTAGTCGTCGTCTTTCGGCACGCAGCAGGTCCTTGATCAGGGCTCTCTAACAGAACATCGGCGCGACGCGCCGACGCAAACGTTATGCGGCAGCCTCCGCTAAGGCAAAGCCGCAGCGGCTCGCAGGCCCTATTCGGCGGCCTCCGGCGCCTCGGCCTCGCCCCCCAGGGATTCGCGGATGCGCTCGAAACTCTCGTTACGCCACGCCGGGGCGACGCCGGCGGCGACATCCGGGAAGAAGTCGATAAGGCGGTCGTGGTCAACGCCCCAGAGCCCGAAGACCTTCACGCCGGGCGTATCCACGACCGCCCCGCCGCGGGGACCGGCCAGCGGGTATCGACGGGCGCTCGTGGTCGTATGCCGGCCCTTGTGGTGCGTCTCACTCACTTCGGCCACCCGCAGGTCCAGCCCCGGCTCGATGGCGGTCAGCAGCGAACTCTTGCCGACGCCGCTATGCCCCGCGAGCACCGTCACCTTGCCTGCGAGGGCCTCGCGAAGCTCCGCAAGTCCCTCGCCCGTCACCGTGCTGGTGAGAAACGTCGCTATGCCTAGTGAGCGGTAGTGTTCCAGCGCCGCCAGCGTGCCGGCGGCATCATCGGCCTCAGGGGCGAGATCCGCCTTGTTCATCGCGATGGCGGGCCGGAGCCTGCCCCCCTGCGCCGCGACGAGCATCCGGTCGATCAGCCCGAATCGCGGAAACGGGTTGTGCATCGAGGCCACGATCAGAAACTGGTCGGCATTGGCCACTATCGGATCCTGGCGGTGGCTCTCGAAGCTGTCGACGCGTGTCAGCACGCTTTGCCGCGGCAGGACAGCTTCGATGACGCCCTCGGCCTGCAGGCCGACTCCTTCCCCGCCCGGCAACCGGGCGGTCCCGCCGGTGGGGGTGAATCGCACCTGGTCTCCCACGACGATCTCCCCGTGCGTCGCCTCGATCAGCTTCCGCATCGTGCGGCGCGCCGTGCAGAGGAAGTTGCCACTCCCGGTCCGCCCCAGCGCCTCGGCGGACGCGGCGGGATCCTGCGGCTCGACCTCCGCAAAGAGCGAGTAAACCTGCAAAACCTGCCCGATGGGCAGCTTCTTCGCCTGCGCTGCCCTCTCGGCATCCGCCATCCGGTCGGCGGCGGTGCGGAGGGTCTTGTTCTGCTGCTGAAACTTGGATCGCTTGCCGAACTTCTGCCGATCGGCGGTGATGTCGTCATGCACCGCCTCGCGTCCGCTTCTCTCCTCGAGCGTGTGGCGGAAGTCCTTAGTGCGTGGCCGGCGCTTGGGCATGGGTAATGCTCCTAAGCCGCCGGGGGCGAGATAAGGTAGGCATTCTGACGGCCCCACAATCCGAACCAGATCGCATGCTTGCAAAGCCCGTCGAGGAGCACATTGAACTCGCCCATCAGTGCCATTGACTCGATTCTAGCATTCCTGCGGCGCTCCTCGAAGCCGGCATCCGCCACCTGACGTACAATCGGTACGTGGCACTTTCCCTTCCTGTCGTTCAGCTTCCGGGCGGGTACGAAAAGAAGGAAAAGTGCGGCATTTTCGCCGTCTGGGGTACCCAAGAGGCCTCCGCCATCACCTACCAGGCCCTCTTCGCCCAGCAGCACCGCGGGCAGGAGTCGGCGGGAATCTCCGTCAGCGACGGCAGCGATCTCGCCGGACATGCGGGCATGGGGCTGGTCTCCCAGGTCTTCACGCCGCGGCAGTTGCGGGAGGATCTTGCCGGCATCGCCGCCATCGGCCACGTCCGCTACTCCACAACCGGCTCCAGTGAGCTGTGCAACGCCCAGCCGCTAATGCAGCGCGTCCGCCTGGGTCCGGTTGCAATCGCCCACAACGGCAACCTCATCAATGCCGGCCTGATTCGCGGGCTCTACGAGGAGCACGGCAGCATCTTCCAGTCGGCGACGGACACGGAAGTCATCGTGCACATGCTGGCAAAGCCAACGCACGCGACCAAGCCCGATCCTCTCGCCCACGTGCTGCGGCACCTCCAGGGGGCGTTCTCACTGGTCTTTCTGTTCCCTAACCGCATCGAGGCCGCGCGCGACCCCTGGGGTATCCGCCCCCTGTCGCTCGGAAAGCTCTCCAGCGGTCAGTGGGTCGTGGCGAGCGAGACCTGCGCGTTCGACGTCATCGGCGCCGACAACATCCGCGATGTCGAGCCGGGTGAGATCGTCACTATCGACGATGCCGGCCTGCGAACACGCCGCTTCACCGAGCCCGCCGAAGAGCAGGCCCGCTGCCTCTTCGAGCACGTCTATTTCGCCAACCCCGCCAGCAACCTCTGGGGCAGCAACGTTCACCTGGCGCGCGAGGAGATGGGCCGCCAACTCGCCCGCGAGTCGGCGGTGCCCGCGGATATCGTGATTCCCATGCCCGACAGCGGCCGCTCGGCGGCGCTGGGGTACAGCAAGCAAAGCGGGCTGAGCTTCGAGGAGGGGATCGTTCCCAACCGCTTCGTGGGCCGGACCTTCATCCTCCCCAGCCAGAAGGCGCGCGACCGGATGGTGAACCTGAAGTTGAACATCATCGGCAAGCTCGTGCGCGACCGCCGCATCGTCGTCGTCGACGACTCCATCGTCCGCGGCACCACCACGCGCTCCAAGATGCTCGCCCTCCGGCGTGCGGGGGCCCGGGAGATCCATCTGCGCATCAGTTGCCCGCCGATTCGCCATCCCTGCTTCTACGGGATCGACTTCGCCACCGAGGATGAGCTGATTGCTCATGGCCGGACCGTTGACCAGATCCGCGACTACCTGGAGGTGGATTCGCTGGCGTACCTGTCGCTGGAGGGGATGATCGCCTGCACACAGATCGCCGCCATGGACGCCTGCACCGCCTGCTGGACCGGGCACTACAAGGTCCCCATCGACGAGCCGCAGGCAAAGTTCGACTTCGAGCGTCAGCAGATGCGCATGTTCGAGAGCCGGTGAACGCCGACGCCGTGGCCTGCTGGATGCTAAGATTGACCTGTCATGACAAGAACGTTCCGGGCGAGATTCGACGGCAAAGTGCTCATCCCCGAGGAGCCGGTTGACCTGCCGGCGGGGCAGGTGGTGGAGCTGCGCTTTGACACCCCCGCTCCGGCAGTGTCGAAGGATTCCTGCGAACATGTCCGGCCGCTGGCGCAACTGGCCGACTGGATTCAGTCGGGCTCAATACCGCCTGCCGGCGAACCTCCAAGCGATCTGGCGAGGAATTACAGGCACTACCTGTACGGCCATCCCAAGGTGGACCAGGAATAGAAGATGGCCACGCTCATCGATGCCGGACACCACATCGCGCTTTCAGACCCCCGGGATGAGCTGCACGACCGGGCATTGGCCTGGTCGCGCTCGATAACTGGCCAGCTGATCGTCACTGATCACGTGCTGGCCGAGGCCGTCAACGCTCACTCCGCCACCAGGAGCCGCGTTTATGTGCACGACGTGATCGCGTCCCTGCTGAGCAGCGAGTTTGTCGAACTCGTCCGAACCGATCTCGCCCTCTTCGATAAGGCAATGACTTTTCACCGTGGGCGGCAGGACAAGACTTGGTCACTCACCGACTGCATCTCGTTTATCATCATGGAGAGCGAGGGGATCCGCCAGGCCCTTGCCTACGACCGCCACTTCGAGCAGGCGGGGTTTGAGGCCCTGCTTCGCCGCGATCCGGCGTGAACGTCACTGCTCCTCCCGCACGCGTGAATAAATGCACGAGTCACGCAGCGTTCCATCCCTCTGCCGCTCGTCGCACCTGAGCACCGCCTCCATCGCAAAATCCGCCCGCTCCGCCACGCGGCGGCTGCGCTGATTCGTCGCGCTCATGCGGATCTCCACCCGCCGCGCCGCCAGCGTTTCGAAAGCGAAATCGGCAATGGCCCGCACCGCCTCCGTCACGTAGCCCTGCCCCACGAACCGCGTGCGGACCCAGTACCCGATCTCGAACCGGGGGATGTCCCAGTCCATCTCATGCAGGCCGCTGGAGCCCGCGACAGTCTCGGTCCCCTTCAGGTACATCAGCAGGCGCAGCTCTCGCCGCAGCATCCACAGCTCCGCGGCGCGGCGGAGGTTTTCTCGCGTCTGGGCGAGCGTCGGAGCGGGATTCGCCCACTTCATCCACGGCTGAAGTTCCTCCAGCGACTCGGTGACGGCGGCGTGCACCTCCTCCGCCTCTGCGTCGAGTCGCTCGGGCCGCGGGGCCCGCAGGTGCAGTCGCTCGGTCTCGATCTGCCGCGGGATCTCGATGCGCGCCGCCGGCGGAAGGGCCAGCGAGTGCGGCTGGATCAGCTCCAGGCGGTTGCCGAAGGGGTCGCGCAGCTCGATCCGGTCGTGATCCGGGATCGCAATGCCCTCGATCACACCCACGCCCGCCGTCGCCAGCCGCTGTCGAAACTCCGGCAGGTCCGTGACTTCGTAGGCTACGTGCGCCTTGCTGCGCGAGCGATCCACGCCATCCTCGACCCCCACGTGCAGGCTCCGCTCGCCGGCGGCCAGCCATAACCCACCGCGGCCCGACAGGCTCGCCGGTTTCTCGATCTCCGCCAGCCCCAGCAGCCCGCAATAAAACGCCCGCGCCGCCAGCTCCTGCCCTGACGGAATCGTGATCTGCGCGTGATGGATGGCGGTGATCATTTCGCTGTCCGCGCTCCTGAAAGCGCCGTCCACACCCCCAGCCCGACGAAAGTCCCGCCGCTGACATACCGTCCCGCCGCGGCCGCACCACGCAGGCGCCCAATCGCCGGCGCAAGCGAGCCGGAAGCCGCGGCGTAAAGCGTGTCCGTCGTCGCCGCGATCAACACGAACATCCCGCCCAGTACCACGCTCTGCAGGGCATGCGACCCGCCCGCCGTCATGAACTGCGGCAGAAATGCCGCGAAAAACACTGCTGTCTTCGGATTCAGCAGGGCAACGAAGAACCCATCCCGAAACAGTCTGCCCAGGTGCGGAGAGTCACCCCGCACCACCGCACCGCCGACGGGCTCCGCCGACAACTCGCGCCGCCCTCGAATCGCCTTCACCCCCAGCCACACCAGGTACGCCGCCCCGGCGTACTTCACCACCAGAAACGCCACCGACGACCACGCAAACACCGCCGCCAATCCCAGCGACGTCCCCAGCGCATTGCCGAAGTTCCCCGCCGCCACGCCCGCAACGCTCGCCAGCCCCGCGCGCCGCCCCTGCGAAAGGCTCTGTGCCACGATGTACATCACTCCTGGACCCGGCGTCACCGCCAACACAAGACTCGCCACGAAAAACGCGGCCAGCAGCGGCGGGGGTGGCAAAATCTCAGGCACGCGGCGATTCTACTTCGATAACTGACGGCTCACTCCTGCCCGCGTGCGCGGGCCACGGCGATCTCCGCCTCCAGCCGAGCCGCGGTGGCGTTCAGGACATCCACCTGACTCGATCGGCCGATTTTCATCTGTTCCGTCGCGACGGTTTCTGACTGGCGGGCAGCTTCTACCAGCTTCTCCATGATCGCGATCCGCTCGTCGCGCGCCTCGGTCATCTCCAGCTCCGCCGCAAGCAGGACGCGCTGCGCCTCGAGCACCTCTTTGCCGCTGGCGCGGCCGCTCTCGTACTGGTTTTCGAGCATGCCGTGGATCTGCCGCAGCACCTCCAGCCGCTGCGCCTGAAGCTCCCGCACTTCGTTCGGCTGATACACCGCCAGCCGCGGCGCGCTG
>JBGTBZ010000103.1:0-1559 GCA_041749155.1 Phycisphaerae bacterium | reverse complement strand
CGCCGGCGCCGAGCTTGGTGGCGTTCCCCTCGCCGCCGCCGCGGCATTGGCGGCGGAGGTGCCGTTCGTGCTCATCCGCAACCAGAAGAAGGACTACGGCACCGCCAGGCAGATGGAGGGCGAGCTGAAGGATGGCGAGCGCGTCCTTCTGGTGGAGGATGTGCTGACGACGGGCGGGCAGGTGCTGGAGGCCGCAAAAACGCTCTCCGAGGCGGGCGCGAAGGTTGTGCGGATCGTCGGCGTGATCGACCGCATGGAAGGCGCACGCGAGAATATCGAAAAGGCGGGGTATGAGATGGCGGCGCTGGTGACGACGCGGGACCTGGGATTGGCGCCTGATGCGTAGCGGGCCTGAAGCCATCGCCTCAGATCAACTGCGGCGCGATCGCATCCACCGCCTCCATTGCCGGTTCAAACTCCGCCTCCGGGATCATTCCCAGCTCGTAAAGCGCCAGCAGGGCCGCCTTCTGCTCGGCGATCTTCTTGCTCGGCCCCCAGGCGCCCTCGAAGCGCCGGCCCGCGACGTTTACGCACATCTCGAAACACTTGCTGTGATCCGGGCCCTTCTCGTCCAGCAGCTCGTAGTAGGGCGTCGCCGACAGGTTCTTCTGAGCGTACTGCTGCAACACCGCCTTGTAATTGTGCTGGTGCAGGTTGTTCGCCAGCGCGTCGATGTGAGGCGCGATCGTTTCCATCACGTACCGCCGCGCCACCTCGAAGCCGCCGTCGAGGTACAGCGCCGCCACGATGCTCTCGTACACGGCTGCAGAAAGCGAAGCGGGGATGACGCGACGGCCCTCGATGCCCTTGCCGACGATCAGCAGCTCGTCGAGGCCGGTCTCACGGGCGATGATGGCGCAGGTCTTGCGGCTGACAACGGCGCTTTTCACCTTCGTCAGTTCCCCTTCAAAATACTCGGGAAACCGCTGGTAAAGCGCCTCGCAGACAACCAGATCCAGAACTGCATCCCCCAGAAACTCCATGCGCTCGTTGCTGCGCAGGCGCGTGTCGGCGGCGCTGGAGTGCGTCAGCGCCTCCTCCAGCAAGGCCTTGTCGGAAAACGAATGCCCAAGCAGCGCTTCGGCCCGCGTGTGGATGTCGTCGGTCACAGAGACCACCCTGTCAGAGCCTTCAAGAACAGGCCCCGCCCGCCGCACGTCCTCGCGCAACAGGTTGCCACCGCCATGTCGCAACGGCCTCGCCGCAGAACTGCGGCGGGCCTGCGCTGGCGCTGGCCCTTCTGTGACCGGAGACGGCCTGTGCCCACGACCAGCGGCGGTGGGCACAGGCTATCCTCGGTCTCTCCCGGGGGCCTTCAGGCCGTTTCGGCCTGTTAGACAGAACCCTAACCCATGCACACGTTTACGTCAATCCACAGACGCGGCGCCGCGGCATCTCTGCCCGTATAGTGGCGTCCCGCCAGGCTCTGCCGCCTACGCGGCGACCCCGAAAATGATCACAAACCGCCTAATCAGCGTGCTGGCTTGCCTCGCCCTCGTCAGCTCCTGCGCCGCCGAGCCACGCCAGGAGGCCCGCCCCCCCGCCGCGACGCCGGCGGC
>JBGTBZ010000102.1:0-7061 GCA_041749155.1 Phycisphaerae bacterium | reverse complement strand
GCGGAAGTAGTACGTCGTGCTCGCGCTCAGGCCCGTGGCAGCGAAGCTCTTTATGTCAGCGCTCAAGGTTGCGATCGCAGTCCAGTTGGTCCCATTGGTGCTCCGCTCGATCCTGAAACCCGTTTCGTTGTCGCTGTTGTCCGCCCAGGTCAGGTCGATTCGTGAGCTGGACACCGCCGCGGCTGTCAGGTCCGAAGGCGCCGCAGGCGCCGCCTGGTGCGTCGTAGCGGCCGCCGTGTTTGAGAACGAGCTGTCGCCCGCGGCATTCGTCGCTCGCACCCTGAAATGATACGTTGTGCCGCCGGCAAGGCCGGTCGCCGCGAAGCTGGTGATATCGCTGCCAACGGTGGCGATCTGGTTCCAGTCTGCGCCGTTGGTGCTCCGCTCGATCCTGAAGCCCGACTCGTTGTCGCTGTTGTCAGCCCATGACAGGTCAATCCGGCTTCCCGAGACGGCGCTCGCCGTCAGGTCGGAGGGAGCCGCAGGAGGCTGCTCTGCGGACGGCTCGGACCCGCGCACGTACATATTGTCGAACGTGGCTCGATCATTCTGTGTCCCGAATCCGACCTTGCCAGACAAGTACGTCGAGTCGGAGACCGTCGCGACGAGCGCGCCATTTCGGTAGGCCCGAATGACGTCTCCGACGCGCTCCACCCGCATCTGATAAGTCTCACCCGGGTTGATGGTAGCCGGGATGTCGACGAGCTCGGTGCTCTTGCCACCAACGACGAGGAAGATACCGTTGGTGCCACCATCGTTGCTCTCGTTCGAGCTGAAGAAGTAGTAGTTGTTCGGATCCTGATAGCCGAAGATCACCGCTACGTCGTTCCAAGCCGTCCGTGTGTTGTCGGGCGTCGCATCCACTGTGAGATCGAAGTCGCCTTCGACCGGCGTGTTATGCACCGCTCGGTTGTTCAGATGCGTGGTACTGTGCGTGTCGGCCTTCGTGATTTGATAGGTGCCGCCGGCGACGCCCCAGGTTCCGTTGATGGTCGTGAAGTTGTTTGCGTGCTCGCTGAAGTCCTCTGCAATCAGCCACTCGCTATCGGCATCGGTGGTCGCCGACGCCGTGTTGCTGTAACCGCTGTTGCCCGCCGCGTTGAACGCCCGCACCCGGAAGAGGTACTCCGTCGAGGCCTCCAGGCCCGTCGCGGCGAAGCTCGTGATGTTGCTCCCGACTGTGGCGATCTCGCCCCAGCTCGAGCCATCGAGGCTCCGCTCGATCCTGAATCCCGACTCATCGTGACTGTTGTCGGTCCACGAGATGTCGATGCGACTGGATGACTCTGCGACAGCTGAGAGGTTCGATGGAGCCTGCGGCGTTGGTGCTGACGGGTTCGCCAAGCCGCCGATCTCGTCGGCGGAGAGCGCCCGGTCGTACAGGCGCACATCATCGATCACGCCGTTGAAGTAGCGGTTGTTCTTGCCGGCGTCGTTACCAATGATTACTGGAATAGACGATGACGGTATCGTTCCTGACAGCTGATTGGTGTTGGCTAGGGCACCGTCGAGATATGTCCGCACATGTTGTCCGTCATAGGTGAAGGCGATGTGATACCACCTTCCCGGTTGTATGGTCGGGCCAACGAAATTGTGCGTCTTACCGTCTGTGCGAAGCCGAACCTCTACCGAGTCCCCATCAATGCCGATTGACCATATGTAGGAAGAGCTCAGTCTGGTAGTTGTTGCCTTAGCTACGACGCGATCGTCACCAGTGGCGTCCTTCTTATACACCCAAGCCGCGGCGCTCATCTGGCTGCCGCCGGAGGCGAGGACCTTGCCCACATCTACGTAATCGTTGCTCCCGTCGAGCGATATTGCCTCGCCCACCTTGCCGCTGACGATCACGGGACCGTTGTGCAATGTCCCATCGAATCCGCTACCGCTTTGATCGATCACTGTTGTGCCCGACACGTGCTCATCATCGAACGTCCAGTGACCGGCCAGGCCCGGCTCGGCTGCCAAAAGGCGTCGGGCCTCAACGGGTTCGAAGATCGGCCGGCGTACGGGCGGCTGTGCCGGGTGGATGGTCTGAGCGCGGCGGCTGCGGATACGGCGATCAAGGTTCGTTTTTGGCATTTTGCTCGAGGGGCTGGGGGTTGCTGGCGTGGCAGGCAGCATTCAGGTCGCTACGAGCTGGTTTGAAGCCTCACATCGCCGCCGGCGTGCGGCAAGTTGGATAAATTGGGAGGAAGCGGCAATCTGTCATCCGTTGACATGCCGGTACCCCTGCGGGGCCCTTCCACGTTTATCCGGACGCTCTATGTCAGGAATCCGTCGCCCAAAACAACTTGAGCAGACCGACCAACCAAGCTCCTGGCAACCACTCGCGTGTGCAAGTGGCCTCAATGACGGCGCGGCCTGGACCTGGGGTGGGACTCGGTCAACACACGAGCATGGGGTCCGGGAATGGCCGATAAACCGTCCCGCCGACCATCCGCCAAAAGCGGGGTCGACGATGGCTACGTGCTCGTCGTCACGGGAGCTACTACCTGTAGCGATCATGACATATGTACGAGCATTGAAGCCGTGCCGAGCAAAGGACACACCGCATCTCGAGTTGGTAGGGGCAACGTCACTCGTTTTCTTGACAAGGAACCGCTAACCCTCTGATAACGCGCGGTTTAAGCGCTCATAATTTTTTGCGGAACTTTGCACGGTTACCCTGAAACAGGGAGGGGCCGACGCTTGCGTGCCGCCGCACCTCCCAGGAAGTTTATCGGATCGTGCGGGCGCTGCGTGGCATGAAGCGTGGCGCACGTGGTCATAGGCCGTTGACGTCAGGGTGTCCCGTCCACTGACGAACTGGCCGTGGTGTGTGACGAGGCCTCGACGATAAGGACTATCGCTTCTCGGACTGCCACCGGCAGCCTGGGCCAATGCTCGATCAGTCGAGCAAGGGTCGCTGAGGCCGCTTCGGGGGGCCCGATGGGCCCGCTGCTGCCTGTGGGTCGGGTGCTGCGGATGCACGACCGGCGGCTGGATTAGGATGCGCCCGAGGGGGGGAGCAGCGCTGAACATGATGATGATGGTGCTGGGCATCTTTGAAACCTCGAGGACGGGTATACGGACTGACAAGTGGCCTCACAAATAAGGTCCGGAAACCGCCCGGCGGCGTCATTTGAGCGTCTGAGCTTG
The DNA here is from genome assembly GCA_041749155.1 of Phycisphaerae bacterium. Taxonomy (GTDB): domain Bacteria; phylum Planctomycetota; class Phycisphaerae; order Tepidisphaerales; family Tepidisphaeraceae; genus JAEZED01. Next base: position 3,923 of record JBGTBZ010000102.1, on the reverse strand, counting down.
TATTGAGTCGGCAGCGTATTGAATCGGCCGTGGCCTCTCAAGGCGTTGTGGCACAACCGCTTAGAGGCCGGCACTACGGTCGCCGAAGGCTCTTGGGCCCGGTAAATCTCATTTTGCAGCACGAAAAGGCCAGGACACAGCGATTAGTGTGGATGCCGGCATTGGGTGGGGCGTGGGTGCACCCTTGGGCGGCGCGGTTTTGATATTGAATACTTGCTACAGACCGCGGAACTAGATCATGAGCTTGCTTGAGCTTCGCAGCGAAATCTGCCTGGCGGGCGACACGCCTGCCGGCCCTCCGGCCCGCCCTGGGGCTGAAAAGTCCGCTGCGCAGCGACCGGCACCGGAGAAGTTGTTCGGTTATGACATCGCAGGGGTCCTGGGCGAGGGGGCCGGCAGCGTCGTCTACGAGGTCCGGGAGCCCGGCACCGGTCGCAGGTTTGCCCTTAAGCACGTCATCGTCAGCGACCCCAAGCATTTGCGCTTCGTCGAGCAACTCGAGCGCGAGCACGAGGTCGGACAGTCCGTTCGACATGAGGGCCTCCGCCAGCCGCTTGCCATCAAGTACAGCCGCACGCTGCTCCGCCGCGTCACCGAGGCCGCGCTGCTCATGGAGTTGGTGGAGGGCTGGCCCCTGGCGACGCCGACGCGGCCCGTGGGGCAGGCGCTGAAGTACCTGATTCAGGTCAGCCGGAGCCTGGAGGCTTTCCATCGGGCCGGATTTGTCCACTGCGATCTGAAGCCGCAGAACCTGCTGGTGGATGCCGCGCTGCGCGTGAAGCTGATCGACCTTGGCCAGGCCTGCCGCATCGGAACCATCAAGGAGCGCGTGCAGGGCACGCCCGACTTTATCTCACCCGAGCAGGTCAAGTGCCGTCAGGTCACCGCACGGACCGACGTCTACAACCTGGGCGCCACCGCCTACTGCATACTCACCGGCCAGAAGATTCCCACGCTGTTCACCTTGAAGAAGGGTGACAACAGCTTCCTGCTCGACGATTGCATCACCCCGCCGGCGGAGATCTGCTCGGATGTCCCGCCGCTGCTTTCGGCTCTCATCATGCACTGCATCTCCTTGAAGCCCGAGCAGCGCCCGGAAATGTCGGAAGTGACCCGCCGGCTCGAGGCCATCCAGTACGCACGTCGCCAGGAGCGCGCGCGAGAGGCTCGCCCACGGCCGCGATGAACCAGACACTTATCGGAGCGGAGTGATACGGCCTGTTCCTCACAGAATGGCCCGTGTTTCTGCGCTCTTCAAAAACGCCGCACCGAGAACGGAGCCGGATTCACGTGCGGCTCATGACCGGCGATCATCTCCGCCAGCAGCTTCCCCGTGGCGGGCGCCAGTGTCAGCCCCAGCATGCTGTGACCCGCGGCGATCCACGCGTTAACAAGCCGCGGGCTGCGGTCGATGATCGGCCGGCTGTCCCACGTCATGGGCCGCCAGCCGCACCACTCCTCCTCCACGTCGCCCGACGCCGCCTCGCGGAAGTAAAGGTCGGCCCCGCGGCGCAGGGCGGCGAGGCGCCGCGGGTTCAGCGAGTCGTCGTAGCCTGAGAACTCCATCGTCGAGCCGACGCGATAGCCCGATTTCATCGGCGTGATCGCCACCTTGTGCTCCTGCAAGATCATCGGCCGATTCGGACAGACGGCGGGCCGCTTCATCGTGATTGAATACCCCTTGCCGGGTTGGATCGGCAGCTTGGTACCCAGGTCGCGCGCGAACTGCGGCGACCACGCGCCCGCGGCGACGATGAACTCATCTGCCTCGATCTCCTCGCCGATAGCGACCTTCGCCGCCACTGCCCGGCCGTCGCGCGCGACCAGCCCCTCCACCTTCGCGTTCTCCCGGATCTCAACGCCCATGCGCTCTAGCACGCCTCGCCAGCCACTCATGAGCTTGTCTGGCCGAACGTGCCAGTCCTGCTCGTAAAGCCATCCGCCTGCCAGGTCGTCGCGCAGGGCCGGCTCCATCTTCGCAAGCTGCCGGCCGTCGTAGCGCGTGGAGGCGGTGTCCAGCTCCTCGCGCAGCAGCCGATCCGTCTCCTCGTAGCCCGCCATCGCCTCCGGCGTGCGGTAGATGAACCAGCAGCCGACGCGCTCCCACTCGGCATCGAGTCCTTCGCTGGTCAGGAACTCCTCGTAAAGCCGCGACGTGCTCCGCAGCAGCGGCAGCAGGGCCCGGGCCGACTCCATCATCGCATCGTGGTTGGCACGGCGGGCGAAGCGGAGCATCCACGTCCATAAACCCGGATCCAGCCGTGGCTTCACGTACAGCGGAGCATCGCCCTTGAGCATCCATTTCAGCGTCTTGCCCACCACGCCCGGCTCCGCCAATGGCAGGACATGGCTGGGGGAGATGTACCCGCAGTTTCCATGCGAGCATCCCCGGCCGAACAGGCCCTTTTCCAGGATCGTCACGCCCCATCCCTCCCGGGCGAGGTAATAGGCGCAGGCGGCGCCGATCACGCCTCCACCGACCACCACCGCCCGTTTTCGGCTCGATCCTGCTTCGCTCATGGCTGCGGGAATCGTAGACCTGCGGCTTCTGCGACTAAACTCCGCTTCATGCCCGCCGACACCTACGCCCCCGATCCGAAAATGAAGTTCACCTTCGGCCTCTGGACCATCGGCAATCCCGGCCGAGACCCGTTCGGCGGGCCGACGCGGGCGGCGCTTTCCCCAGCCCAGATCTGCGACGTGGTGGGGGAGGCGGGGGCGTACGGGGTGAACTTCCACGACAACGACCTGATCCCGATCGATGCCACGCCCCAGCAGGCCGAGCAGATCAATCGCGACTTCCGTAAGGCCCTTCGCGACAACGGCCTGAAGGTCCCGATGGCGACGACGAACCTCTTTTCCGATCCGATCTTCAAGGATGGCGCCTTCACCAGCAACGACGCCCGCGTCCGCGCCTATGCCATCCAGAAGACGATGCGGGCGATGGACCTCGGCGCCGAGCTGGGCGCGAAGATCTACGTCTTCTGGGGCGGGCGCGAGGGCGCCGAGACCGACGCCGTCCGCGATCCGACCGACGCCATCAAGCGCTTCCGCGAAGCCGTGAACTACCTCTGCGAATACTCCATTCAGCAGAAGTACGGCTACCGCTTCGCCTTCGAGGCCAAGCCCAACGAGCCGCGCGGGCACATCTACTTCGCCGTCACCGGCAGCTACCTTGGCTTTATCCCGACGCTGGATCACCCCGAGATGTGCGGCGTGAACCCGGAGGTCGCACACGAGCACATGGCCGGCCTCAACTTCGTCCACCAGGTCGCCGCCGCGCTCGACGCCGGCAAGCTGTTTCACATCGACCTCAACGACCAGGAGTTCGGCCGCTACGACCAGGACTATCGCTTCGGCAGCGTCAACTACAAGCACGCCTTCTTCCTGGTCAAGCTCCTTGAGGACCATAAGTACAGTGGTCCCAGGCATTTCGACTCCCACGCCTTCCGCCAGTCCGGCCCACGCGACGTGCTGGCGTTCGCGAAGGGCTCGATGCGCACCTACATGATCCTCGCCGACAAGGCCCGCCGCTGGAACGCCGACGCCGAGATCCAGGGCCTGCTGCGCGAGATCACCGTGCGCGACGCCCGCCTGGAAAAACTCACCCGGCGGTTCAGCGCCAAGAGCGCGAAAACCCTGCTGGCCGAGAGTTTCGACCGCGAAGCGCTGGGGGCGATCGACCTGCCATACGAGCGCCTCGACCAGCTCACGGCGGAAGTGCTGCTGGGCGTGCGCTGAGGCGGCGTTTGGCCACAGATCGGCACAGATTTACACAGAGCGTGTGCGGGATCGGCCCCGGGCGGGCCTGACCGCGTCGAATTGGTCGCCGACCGCGCCGCGGGAAGGGCCTGACCGCGTCGAATTGGGCGCCGACCGCGCCGCGGGAAGGGCCTGACCGCGTCGAATTGGGCGCCGACCGC
>JBGTBZ010000101.1:0-9793 GCA_041749155.1 Phycisphaerae bacterium | reverse complement strand
TGCGGCGGGCCGCCCCACCGCAAGGGGCATTTGACGTGCCCCGCGGGCTTCTCAAGAATCGCGGCACATGACCGAGTCCTCCACCAACCCAGCCCACACAACTCCGCCGCGCCACATCGATCACCCCGCCGTCGCGCCGCTGCGCGAGCGCTTCGGGGCGGCGGGCCTGGGCGTTCGCGAGTTCCGGGACATGGTCACGGTCAACGTTCCGCGTGAGCACCTGCTGGCGCTGTGCACTTTCCTGCGCGATGACACCACGCTCCGCTACGATCTGCTGCACGAGATCAACGGCGTTGATTACCTGAACTATCCCGGCGGGGCGCCGGGACGATTCGCGGTGAACTACGGCCTGACGAGCGTTGGCAACAACAGTCGGCTGTGGCTGAAGGTATTTCTGAATCCGGAGCGCTCGACCAAGCCTGGCGAGGGGGAGTATCGCGACGAGGAGGCAGGCGAGCAGGCGGATCCCGGGCTGATCGTCGACAGCGTCACGCGTTTGTGGCCTGGCGCGGAGTGGATGGAGCGCGAGGTTTACGACATGTTCGGGATCGTGTTTCGCGGACATCCGGATTTGAGGCGGATACTGACGTGGAACGGCTTCGGGTCGCGTCCGCTGCGCAAGGATTACCCGCTGCGCGGCGTGGGCGAGCGGGAGAACTACCCGATCGTGACGCGCGAGACCGCGTGAGCGCACCGAGGGCGTGGCCATACCGCTCCATCCGCGGTGCGCGCAAATGGCCCGCGGCGCGCACCAAGCTTCTGAAATTGGCCCTGGCAGCCGGGAAACGCCGCTTTCGCTCAATAATTCTGCTGGCTCGGCGGTGCGCGTTTTCGATCAGTCTCAAAGTGTGCCACGTGGCACACCCGGCCGCGGCGGTGCGCGATTTTGACGATTTTGGCGCACCGCGCCTTGGCCGGGGTCTGCTGAACCTCATCTGCAGGGCGCCAGGGGCGATTTTCCAAAGTGTGCCACGTGGCACACTTCGCGGCGGCGGTGCGCGTTTCTTACCACCCGACTAAGCATGCTGGCCGGGATGAGTCGCTCCGAACCGTTTCGCGGTTCGCCGAGGGCGGGTGCGCGGAGTGTGCCACGTGGCACAATCGCGCCGGGCGGGCCCCGGGAATCGGCGTTGGAGGGGCCTTGGGGAGAGGCTTGAAATGCACAGGCGATCCGGGTAAAGCTGACTCACAAGGGTCAACATCGATTGGAGGAACTTTATGAATCGGCTGCTCTGCGGAATCGCGTGCGCCCTGGTGGCGCTTGCCGGCCTTGGCTGCGAGAAGGAGGTCGACCGGACACGCGAGAACATGGTGGGCGCCTGGCGCGCGCCGTTCGGCGATGTCGTTGCCACCATCACGCTCGACGACAACGGGTACTACGTGATCGAGCAGGACACCGACGGGACCGCAGGCACGCAGCTCTTCCAAGTCAGCGCCTGGGGCAAGAATCCGCCTTACGGCAAGTGGCGCATGGGCGACGGGGAGATCACGTTCCTCGTTGACGAAGCAACCGCCGGCGGGCTGGAGATCGGGGCGCTTTACGAGGACAAGGTGCTCTTCAAGGCCAACGACGGCAGCCCGATGTACTTCAAGCGCGTCGCCGCTTCTCCCGTACGCGCCGGGCGCGAGGACGATCCCGCCGACGAGGTGGAGATGAACGACGAGGCGATGGAGGAGCAGGCCGCGGAAGAGGCTTCGGGCGCTGGCGCCGAGGATGAGTAGTCGCGTCAGGGCAGCGCCTTGAGCAGCACGCGCACCACGCGGTTCAGTCCGCTTTTGGCGTTTGTGACGAACTGCTCGAAGATCTTGTTGGTCACCGCCATGAACTCCTCCATGCCGGCCAGGCGCTGGCGTGTGAGCTTCACGTCCTCGTCGCGCGCCGCGGCCTTACCCAGCGACTGCTCGCTGAGCATCTGCTGGCACTGCTTGATGGTTTCGAGGACGGGGTCCATCTCGCGGCGCTTGCGCTCGGCGGCGATGATGGAGAACATTTCCCAGATGTCCGAGAGGCTCTCGAAGTACTCGCGTCGCTCTCCGCGCCTGTGAAAGCGGCGGATGATGCCCCAGTCGCAGAGCGCGCGCAGGCTCATGCTGACGTTTCCGCGGCTGATGTTGAGGCGCTCCATCACGTCGTCAGTGCATAGGGGCTTGCCGGTGATGAAGAGCAGGGCATGAATCTCCGCCATGGTGCGGTTGATGCCCCAGGTGGCCCCCATCTCGCCCCAGCGGCGGATGAAGAGGTCCTGGATGTCGCGGAGCTTCTGCTCGGGCGTGAGGCCGCGCTTTCGGGCGGCGGCGGCATCGGACTCAACGAGTGTCGTCACGGGCGGGCCTTCCTCTCTATCAGAGTATTCAAGAAGTACTGAAAGATAGTGACGGCCCGGTCGGCGAGCTTTCAACTTTGGTGAAAGTCGGCGCCCCGTTAGAGCAGGCGGTCGCGGTAGAAGTCGATCATCTTCGCCAGCCCCTGGCGGCGGGAGATGCGCGGCTCCCAGCCGAGCACGTTGCGGGCGCGGGTGATGTCGGGGCAGCGGACCCTGGGATCGTCGATGTAGACCCTCGGCAGCGGGACGGTCATTATTTCGCTGCGGCTTGCAGGGATCAGCGCCAGGACCTCCTCGGCGATCTGGCGGACGGTGATCTCCTGCGGATTGCCCAGGTTGATGGGCTCGATGAAGGCCGACTCCATCACTCGGTTGATGCCGTCGACGAGATCGGAGACGTAGCAAAGGGAGCGGGTCTGGAGCCCGTCGCCGTAGACCGTCAGGGGCTGGTCGTGCAGCGCCTGCTTGATGAAGGTGATGACCACGCGGCCGTCGTTCGGATCCATGCGCGGGCCGTAGGTGTTAAAGATGCGGACAATGCGGGTAGCGGCATTCCGCTCGCGGTGGAAGGCCATGGTGCATGCCTCGCCGAAGCGCTTGGCCTCGTCGTACATGCTGCGGTCGCCGATGGGATTGACATGGCCCCAGTAAGACTCGGGCTGGGGATTCACCTGCGGATCACCGTAGCACTCGCTGGTGCTGGCCATCAGGAAGCGGGCACCCCTGGCCAGCGCCAGCTCCAGCAGGTTCCACGTGCCGGCGGAGTTCACCTTCAGCGTAAGAACCTGCTGCCGGTGATAGCCCAGCGGGCTGGCGGGGCTGGCCAGGTGATAGATGCGGTCAATCGGGCCGTCGACGGCAAGCGGCTCGATGACGTCGGCGGTGACCAGGCGGAAGTGCCGGTTGTCGGCCAGGTGCTCGATATTCTCGGGCTTGCCGGTGACGAAGTTATCGACCCCGACCACCTCATGCCCCTGCGCAAGCAGAAGATCGCTCAGATGAGAGCCCAGGAATCCCGCGGCGCCAGAGATCAGGATGCGCATGCGTAAGCCAGAGTGTCCTTGTTACTTCGGCTTGCGCCGCATGGTACCTGAGCCGGCTACCACTCGGACTCGGGCATTACGATCCAGAGGATCACGTAAACCAGCATCCCCGGGAAGGCCACCGACATGACCGAGGCGACGATACAGCACCCGGACCAGAGTCGGATCCCAACCAAGCCACTCGGCGATTCCACCGCAAACACCCCCCAGCATGCGATGCCGGCGGGACCGGACCAGGGGACGCGATGGGGAGGGAGGGGCCACGCACAATGGTATGCCCCCCGCCGCCACCGCGTGCATCGGCGGCGCCGCGGGCGCCGGGCCGACATCTGCTAAGATTGCGGCGATGCCGGTAAGGCTGGGGCCATTTTCCCTCGATCGGGTGGAGCGAGCCGTGGAAAAAGTGCATCAGCGTCTTCTCCGCGCCGCCGCCTCGCTTGACGCGGCGGGCGTTCCATATGCGGTCGCCGGCGGTAACGCCGTGGCGCTATGGGTCTCCCGGGTGGAGGAGGCGGCGGTCCGCAATACGCAGGATGTGGACATCCTGATCCGGCGCAGCGATCTGCCGGCGGCGCGGGCGGCCCTGGAGGGCGCGGGATTCATTTATCGCCACGTGGGGGGGATGGACATTTTCCTCGATGGCCCTGACGCCAAGGCCAGAGACAGCGTGCATGTGGTTTTCGCGGGGGAGATGGTCCGCCCGCACGAGCCCGCCCCCAATCCGGACGTCGATGAGTCGGAGGCGACGGACAAGTTCCGCGTGCTCAGCCTCGAAGCACTGGTGCGCGTGAAGTTGACTGCGTTCCGCGACAAGGACCGAACTCACCTGCGCGACATGATCGACATCGGTCTGATTGATCGCTCCTGGCTGGGAAAGCTGGCGCCACCCCTTGCTACGCGTCTTCAGCAACTTCTGGACGATCCCGATGGCTGAGGATCTCAATCGGTAAACCGGAACCGGATGATCGTCAGGATCGCCTTGATACCGTCTTTCCAGGTAATCTTCTTGCCCTCTTCGTAGCTGCGGCCGTAGTAGGCAATCCCGACCTCGTAGATCCGCAGCCGCGGGCGCATGCGGGCGATCTTGGCGGTCACCTCCGGCTCGAAGCCGAAGCGGTCGCATTTGATCTGGATCCGGTCCAGCACGCTCTTGCGGAAGACCTTGTAGCAGACTTCCATGTCCGTCAGGTTCAGGTTCGTGAACATGTTCGACAGCGTGGTGAGGAAGCGGTTGCCAAGCGAGTGCCAGAAGTAGAGCACCCGGTGCGGCTCGCCGATGAACCGGCTTCCGTACACCACGTCCGCCACGTCATCGATGATCGGCTGCAGCAGCTTGGGATAATCCGCCGGGTCGTATTCCAGGTCCGCGTCCTGGATCAGCACGACATCGCCCGTGGCATGGCTGAACCCTTCGCGCAGGGCGGCGCCCTTGCCCTGATTCTGCGGCTGGTGGCGGATGATGAAGCGGCAGTCGGGGAAAAGCGCCGGCAGCTCGTCGAGCTTGGCGGCGGTGCCGTCGGTGCTGGCGTCATTGACGCAGATGATCTCGCGTTCGACTCCCTCGGGAATGTAGGCGTGAACGACGAGGTCCACCAGCCGCTGTACCGTGCGCTGCTCGTTGTAGACCGGAATGACGATGCTGACGCGGCTGATCTTCTGCGGGCCCTGCTCCGTGCGGAGGTAGGGGTGCGAGGCTGGCGGGCCGGTCTCAGCGCCAGCCGACATCGCGCGCGGGGAGGAGGGGCTCGAGCGGGTTGGGGTAACGGGTTGCTTCACGAGGGAGCAAAGGATAGCCGCCCGACCCCGCGCCGGCACGCTCCGCCGCCCGGCGATTGCCCGGGATCGGCGGCAGTCACCGCGTCGCGTCGCCGCTAAGATCGGGCCGTGCCGTTGCGTCACATCTCCCAGTCGCTGCATGAGTTCGTGCATTCGCCGCACTGGGCACGTCAATACCAGCTTCGGCAGCGAGTCTGGCACACCCTTTCGCGCCTGGGCCTCACCGGCCTGCACAGCGGGCCGATCCACCGCGCCTGGCTGGATGTACGCCGCGTCTCCATGCCGCTGCAGGGGCTGGATCCGGCCTTCGAGGGCTTCCGGGTCGCCCAGATTTCCGACCTCCACGTCTCCCCGGTCGTCTGGCGCGGGTTTCTCGCCGAGCAGCTCCGGCATGTCGCCGACCTGAGGCCGGACCTGCTCGTCGTCACCGGTGACCTCATCACCGGCGGATACCGCTACGCCCGCCTCGCCGCGGACCTTCTGGCACATATTCATCCGCAGCCGCCGCAGGGCGTGATCTGCATTTTGGGAAACCACGACTACAGTCTTCATGGCAAGCGCAGCTACCTTGAGGCGGCCCGCCGGGCCCGCTATTTCGAAAAGGTTCTCGGGGACCGCGGGCTGACGCTGCTGATGAACCAGCCGCACCGGGTGCACCTCCCCCAGGCGAGTCGGCCCTTGACGGTCGTGGGGCTGGACGACCTCTGGAGTGGCCGCCTGAATGCCGCCCAGGCCTTCCGCGACATCGGGGGCGGTGAGCCGGTGATCTGCCTCAACCACGACCCTCGCAACGCTTTGGAGCTCCTGGATCACCCCTGGCAATGGATGCTCTCCGGCCACACCCACGGCCGCCAGCTCGCCACCAGCCGCGTCGGACGGCGCTTCAACCAGCGACGCCGCCGAGAGTTCGTCCGCGGCCGCTACGAGCTGCCGGGCGGCCGGCGGCTGTACGTGAACCGCGGCCTGAGCTATGGACAAAGGTTTGAGCATTGGTGTAAGCCGGAAATCACGCTGTTTCGGCTGACGGGCCGTGAGCAGAAGGGGCCGGAGGGCGTTACGGGCGGCAAAGGACTTCTGCCGGAGCCGTCGGAGTGAGCTTTTTGCCCCAGCGGGATTTGCCGCTTAACCTTGGACTGATGCCCGACCGTGAGGTGCTCGGACCCGACGCCATCGCAGGTGCGATCGAGGAATTGGCGTCGGCGGTGGCGCAGGAGCATCCGGCGGGCCAGCCCCTGAACGTGATCGGCATCCTGACCCGCGGCGAAACGCTGGCGGCGCGGCTTCGGACACTGTTGGCTCAGCGAGGCGTCGACGTGCGGCGGGGCGTGCTGGATGTGACCCTGTATCGCGACGACCTATCCGAGATTGGCCCGCGGCCGATGGTTCGGCCGACCGACCTGCGGCTGGACGTGGACGGCGTACCGATGCTGCTGGTGGATGATGTGATTTATACCGGCCGGAGCATTCGCGCCGCCCTGGAGGCGATCACCGACTTCGGCCGACCGGCATACATCCGCCTGGCGGTGCTGGTTGATCGCGGCGGCCGCGAGCTGCCGATCCACCCCGACTACGCTGGCCGGCTGCTGCAAGTGCCTTGGGAGGCACGTGTTAACGTGCGCCTGCGCGAGGACGACGACCGCGACTCGGTGGAAATCGGCTCCGGTACCGCCGCCGAAGCCAAATGAATCACGCTCTCCATGACCTCAGAGACCGCCGGAAACCTCACCTGGACCCGCCCGCACCTGCTGGGCCTGGAGCCGCTTTCGACGGAGGAAATCCGGTTTCTGCTGGATACGGCCGACGGCTTTCGCGAGGTGAGCACGCGATCGGTGAAAAAGGTGCCTGCGTTGCGTGGGCGCGTGGTGGTGAACGCGTTTTTCGAGGATTCGACGCGGACGCGCAACAGCTTCACGCTGGCGGCGCAGCGGCTGAGTGCTGATGTCATCGAGTTCGGCGCCAGGGGCTCCAGCGTCAGCAAGGGCGAGAGCCTGGTCGACACGGTAAAGACGATCGAGGCGATGGGCGTGGACGTGATGGTCGTGCGCCATGCCGCGGCGGGAGCAGCGGAGCTGGTCGCGCAGAATGTTGAATGCTCCGTCATCAACGCCGGCGACGGGGCCCATGAGCATCCGACGCAGGGCCTGCTCGATGCTTACACAATCCGCCAGCGCCTCGGCCGCGCGAACAACGACTTTTCGGGCATTCACGTGCTGATCGTCGGCGACATCGCCAACAGCCGCGTGGCCCGCAGCAACGTCCACTGCCTGACGAAGCTGGGCGCCCGGGTGACGGTCTGCGGCCCGGCGACGCTGTGCCCGGCGAGCTTCCGCCAGTTCGGCGTCGACGTAACCCACGACTTGGACAGCGTCATCGACGGCGTCGACGTGGTGAACATGCTCCGCATTCAGTTCGAGCGCATGAAGTCGGCGGCGTTTCCGAGCGTCCGCGAGTACACCCAGCTCTTCGGCCTGACCGCTGACCGGCTGAAGCGGGCAAAGCCGGACGTGCTGGTGTTGCATCCCGGTCCAATGAACCGGGGCGTGGAGATCGACTCGGCCATCGCCGACGGCGGGCAGAGCGGGATTTTGCAGCAGGTGACGAACGGATTGGCGGTGCGGATGGCGGTGCTGTACCTGGTCACGCAAGCGCGGCAGACATGATATCGATCCTCATCTCCAACGGCACGATCTTCGACCCCGCCGCGGCATTCCCGCGGGAGATGGATCTGCTGATCGCAGACGGCCGCATCGCCGCCATCGGCAGGGGGCTCGGGCGGGCCGATGAAACCATCGACGCCCGCGGCAGCTGGGTCACGCCTGGCCTCATCGACATCCACGTCCATTTCCGCGAGCCGGGCGACGAGGCCGAAGAAACCATCGCCTCCGGCGCCGCCGCCGCCGTCGCCGGCGGGTTCACCACCGTCTGCTGCATGCCCAACACCAAGCCGCCGCTGGATACCGAGGCGAGCATCGAGTTCATCCTCCGCGAATCGGCCCGCGTCGGTCTCGCCAACGTCCTGCCGGTGGGCGCGCTCACCAAGGGCCGCGAGGGGTGCGAGCTGGCGGAGATCGGCGGAATGTGGCGGCGCGGCGCCGTGGCCTTCAGCGATGACGGCGTGGGCGTGGCGGATGCCGGCGTGATGCGCAAGGCCCTGCAGTACTGCCGCATGTTCGAGGCCCCGATCATGCAGCACTGCGAGGAGCCGTCGCTCTCGGGCGGGTGTATGAACGCCGGCGATGTCAGTGTCGCCCTGGGCCTGCCGGGCATTCCCAGCGAGGCCGAAGAGCTGATGATCGCCCGCGACATCCTCCTGAACCGCCGCATCGGCTGCCGCTATCACGTCCAGCACATCTCAAGCTGCCAGAGCGTCGAGCTGGTGCGGCTGGCGAAACAGATGGGCCTGCCGGTGACGGCGGAGGCCTCGCCGCATCACCTGCTGCTGACGGACGAGAGTTGCCGCGGCTACGACACGAACTACAAGATGAATCCGCCCCTGCGGACGGCGGCGGATGTGGCAGCGGTGGTTGGCGGCGTTGCCGATGGGACGATCGACTGCCTGGCGACGGATCACGCCCCGCACCTGGCCCAGGAGAAGAGCGTCCCCATGCAGGAGGCGGCCTTTGGCATCGTCGGCCTCGAGGTCGCCTTCGCCCTTTATCACAAGGCCCTGGTCGAGCCCGGCCACATCCCGCCGATGCGCCTGATCGAGCTGATGACCACCTCCCCCGCCCGCATCGTCGGCCTGAAAGACGGCCGCGGTACGCTTGAAGTGGGAAGCGTCGCGGACGTGACGATCATCAACCCTGAGCGAAGGTGGAAGGTGGATGTGTCGAAGTTCCGCAGCAAGAGCCGCAACTGCCCCTACCACGGCTGGCAGCTCATTAGCCGCCCGACGCACACGATCGTCGGCGGCGAGGTAAGGTGGCGCCTGGATGAACAATGAAGAGCCGCCCAGGCTTGACTATGCGGAGCCGCTGCGGATGACCGCTGCAGATAAGCTTGCATTTATTGGCAATCTCAGCTTAGGGATTATTCTGCTCGTCGTGGGGCTCTTGATCGGACTTGCGTTCTTTTCCCTTGCGCCGAGGCTTCCTGAGATATGGGGGGTGGGCGACACTTCCATAGCCATTTGCACGCTGGCACTTCCGCTACTCGGGCTGGGGGCACTGGTTGGGGCGATATTCTTACTCTACAGAGCGTTCGTCGCACCTTTGCCATCCCAGCATCCGACGGGCGGCGACGAAAATTCTGACGCCCACTGAGGCTTCCTACATATAAAGCCGCCCCAGCCCCCGCGGCGTCGCCGAATCCTCCTGCACAAACTCCCACTCCCCCGGCCACCGCGCGTGCAGCGACTCGCCCAGCACCTCGCCCAGCTCTCCGGTCACGACCACCCGCCGGCTTACCTCAACCCCCGCCTCCTCCGCCAACGCAAGGATTCGCCGGATTCGCTCGGCGCCGTCCGCCAGCACTCCCTCCACCACCGCCGCAAGCATCTGCGGGCGCGTCGTCGCCAGCGTCAGCCCGGAAAACGCCCCCGCCGGTTGCTCCACCGACTGCCGGTCCCCCGCCAAGTGCGGATCAAACCGCACGCCTCCCGCATCCCCTGCCGCGGCGGCGCGCAGCAGGTCGTTGCGCTCCTCCTGGCTC
>JBGTBZ010000100.1:0-7298 GCA_041749155.1 Phycisphaerae bacterium | reverse complement strand
GCGGCCGGTGCATCGCCGTGGTTCGCGGCTCCGCCGCCGAGCGCGAGGCACAGGAGCAGGCCGTCCAGGCCTGGGCGGCACGGCGCCGCTACGCGTACGCCGGGGCCGTGCCGGTCGAGGTACGCTCCGACGCCTACAGCGCCCTGGTGCCCGAAGTCGAGCGGCAGCGGTGTGATGCGGTGGTTTCCGCGATCGGCCAGTGGATCACCGGCACCGGCGACCACCTGCTCAAGCATCAGCTTGGCAGGTGCGGGGCGCGCCTGATCTACGCCAAGTGATGGGGCGCTGCCCGCAGCCGGCCAGTGATCCCGCGCCGTATCATGTCTTCATGGGACTCCAGGTCGGCGACATCGTGCGCCTCTCAAATCCCGAGAACGATCGGGAAGGGTCCGCGCGCTACACCATCATCGAGCACAACGGCGACCGCATCCTGATGCGGCTCCACTGCGACCTTCCCATCCCGCCGGTGGAGCTGGCCCGGCCGAGCGACGTGATCCCAGCCGGGGATCGCGCCGGCACGCCCCGATCGGATTCGCCGCAGAGGTGACGGGCGCCGATTCCGGCGCGCGGCGACAGCCGGGGCCTCAGGCCGCTGGAGGTTCGCTGGGTCTCACTCCGGGCGAGCCGAGAAACGTCTCCAAGCTGAACGGCTCATGCGGCTCACATGCCGTGGTGGGATGCACGTTCCACCGCGTGCCGTCCACGTGGATGGCCTGGACCTGGTGCGGCAGCGACCGGTCGCGGAGCAGGTCGCGGTAGAGCCGCAGCGCCTGCTCCTTCACCGCCGGGCCGCCGCAGAACGGGAGCGTCACCAGGATGCCGCCGATCCTCATGGGCAGGATGACGCTGACGGCGAACACGAAGCCGTCGGGGAACGGTCGGCCCCACGAGTGGATCAGGAAGGTGTCGTGCCGGACGCTGTCCAGCGGCCGCAGGTTGTGCGGCCCCTCCTGGATGATCTGGAGGGCGCCGTCGAACTCCGTGAAGTATCCGCCGGCCCTCGCGGAGGTCGCACGGTCGCGGAAGAACCGGGCCAGCGGCTCGCGCACGAACGACATCGCCGGGTTCATGACGACCCAGGCCGGCATGATCTTGAACAGCGCCAGGTACGCGCACCGCACCCACGCGCCGGTGACCGCCGGGTGGAAGGCGCTGGGCGTGCGCAGGCTCCACTTGTATTCCAGCTTGCCCTCGTTGTGCAGACGTTCGACAAGCTCGGCATCGCCCGTCACGCGGAAGTGGTGGGGCTTGCCTTCCTGGTCCCCAAGCGTCAGCACGAAGGACGGCCGGCATCTGCCCTCCTCGACCGCGGCCCGCTCCTTGCGGATGTCCTTCCTGCCCACCGGGAACACCTTGAACACCTGCCCGTCGGGTCCCGTGGCCGCGCCGCGCCCGAGGCGGCGAACGTGCCGGCGCGGATCGCGGTTGAAGCTGACGACGTTGTCGATCAGGTCCCGCTCGATCGTGGAGCCGAAGTGGTTGTCCACGTCCTCCCGCTGCGGCACGGTCTCCGCCGGGGCGCCGGGCACGGCCTCAACCACCGACTCGGGGATCACGTGGCCTGCGGCGAGCAGCCCCTTCGAGGCGAGCTGGCCTTGGCCGAGCGTGTCCTCCAACGTGATCGGGCACAGGAACCACTTCGGCAGGTCCATGCCCGTGGCGCGCATCAGGCCGGCGTGGTAGCGGATGACGAAGTTGTCATGCGGGTGGTACGGCACCCCCAATGCTATGGGACGCGACGGACCGCTGGTGCCTGGCGCCTGGTTGCTCTAGGCTTGACAAAACGGACCTGACTTGATCTCGCCCCCTTTTGCACCGCAGCCCTGCTGGATGTACGATCCGCCACTATAGAAGTCAGCCAGCCGTTCGGTGCGGGGCAGCCAAACCCAGATGTAGAGCATGCGGCAGACGAAGAACAAAAGTTCTCCGGTTACGGTAGGTTGCCTCTTCGCCGCCATCGGCGGCTTCTGCCGCGCGTTCCGGCAACAAGGCGCCACGGTGATCTGGGCGAATGAGGTTGACCGCTTCGCGACGGACACATTCGTCGCCAACTACGGGGACGTGCGACACATCTGCAAGCCCGTTGAGGAGCTGAGCGTCGCCGGCGACTGCTTGGAGCCGGTGGACGTCCTAACTGCCGGGTTTCCCTGCCAGCCTTTCTCGGAGGCGGGAGAGAAGCGGGGGCTGAAGGACGAGCGCGGGCTGCTGTACCGCGAAATCATCCGCTTGCTGCGGGAGTTCGGGAAGCAGAAGCCGAAGCTGCTGCTGCTTGAGAACGTCCGTTATTTCCGCAACCACGACCAGGGCAAGACGTTCCGGCGCGTGCAGACGGAGATACAGCGCTGCGGCTACTGGTTCCCGGAGGCGAACGCGCAGATGCTGGACACGGCCACGCACACGCACATCCCGCAGAACCGCAAGCGCGTGTTCATGGTGGCGCTGAACATGGACTGCTTCAGCGCCTCGACATTCGTGTTTCCGCCGCCGCTGCCCAGGCCGAAGCTGCGCGACCCGCGCACCTTCCTCGACCTGAACAAGAAGGCGCCGCCTGAATACTACTTCCAGGAGGATTCGCAGTACCACCCGATGTTCGTCGAAGCGATGAGCAACGGGGATCGCGACGCGTTCTATCAGCTCCGCCGCAGCTACGTCCGAGAGAGCAAGCAAGGGCGGTGCTTTACCCTGATGGCGAACATGGGGGACGGCGGGCACAACCAGCCGGTCATCCGGGATCGGTGGGGCATCCGGAAGCTCACCGTGCGCGAGTGCGCGCGGCTGCAGGGCTACGACGATGAGTGGTTCAAGATTCCGGATCATCTGTCCCGATCGCAGGTGCTCAAGCAGATCGGAAACTCAGTCACGGTGCCGCTGGTCGAGCGCATCGCAGCGGCCTGCATCGAGGCGCTGAGGCGGGCGGACGGAAGCGGGAAGGCAAGCACTAACGGGAGGGCGCGCGCATGCCGCTGAAATGGACATTCGCCCCCACAGAGGGCGGCGTGGAGGAGGGCTTCCACAACGCCGGCCTGGAGACGTTTCGCGGCGACCTTGAGCGCTTCATCGCGCGCGAGGCGATCCAGAACAGCATCGACGCCCAGGCGAAGCAGAGCCAGCCGGTCGAGGTGACGTTCGAGGTGCTCCAGCTCGCCCCCAAGGACATCCCGGACGTCAAGAGCCTGCGGGCCGCCTTCGATGAGTGCGCAGCCTACTGGACGTCCGACAAGAAGGCCGTGCAGTTCTTCAAGCGCGCCGCCGACCTCGCCGGCGCCCGGAGCGTCCCCGCACTCAAGATCAGCGACTACAAGACGACCGGCGTCCTCGGGGACGACAGCAACCGGAAGCTGGGGTGGTACAACCTCGTCCGCTGCACAGGCTCCTCGTCGAAGGAGTCGGGCGCCGGCGGCTCGTTCGGCATCGGAAAGAACGCGCCGTTCACCGCGAGCCGGATGAGAACCGTGCTCTATTCGACGCTGAACAAGGACAAGAAGCATCTGTTCCAGGGCGTCGCGCGGCTCGTCACGCATGAGTCGGGCGGTAGGAAGCGCCAGGCGACCGGGTTCCTCGGGTCCGCGGGCGGAGCGTCCGTCACCACGAAGGGCGACGTTCCGCAGAAGTTCCTGCGCACTAAGCCCGGCACTGACGTGATCGTGCTCGGCTACGACGCAGACCACCACTGGGAGGACGAGCTGGTGCGATCGGTCCTCAACAACTTCTGGCCCGCCATCCACTGGGGGCGGCTGAAGGTGACCGTCGGCGGCACACGGATCGACGCCAAGGCGCTGCCGAAGCTGCTGGAGGCCCACAAGGATGCGGAGGACTTCGACGCGCCCGTCTACTACGACGCATACACAAGCGCCGAGTCGCAGGAATTCAACGCTGATCTGCCGCTTCTCGGAAAGGTCTCGCTGCACCTCCGCGTCGGCGGCGCCGAACTGCCGAAACAGGTTGCGATGATTCGCAAGACCGGCATGGTCATTTATCCGCAGCGCTTCAGGGCCGTGCTCCCATATGCCGGGGTGTTCGTCTGCGCCAATCCGAAGGGCAACGAAATCCTCAGGAAAATGGAGCCGCCCCGCCACGACGACTGGGACCCGCACCATCCCGAGCGGAACGCGAGCAAGAAGTACCGCGAGGAGTACACGAACTGGATCAGGGAGCAGATCAGGAGCATGTCGCCGATCGACGACTCGAAGGTCATCGCGATCCCCGATCTGGGGCAGTACCTCCCTGATGACGAGGACGTTCAGGAGGAGTCCTTCGACGGCCAAGAGCAGGAGAACCTTGGCCAGCAGGAGAGCGCTGACCGGCGGCCGGCGCAGAAGCCGGTCACATCCCGCCACTTGGTGCCGATCAAGCCGACCTTGGCCAGGACCGGCGGAGGCGGCGGGGGCGGCGGTGGAGGTGGCGGCGGCGGTGGAGGCGGCGAGGAAGAGGACGAGCGCCCAGGCACGCGGAAGCCGAAGCCAACGCTTCCAATCAAGCAGCGCATCTACGCCGGCGACGCTGAGGGCGCGTCGTACAAGGTCGTCGTCCGCAACGAGGGCAAATCCGCCAACGCGGTTCTGCGCCTCATGGCAGTCGGGGACCAGGGGTTCGACGTGGCGGACATCGAGTCGGCGGAGCTGGACAGCGGCGGCAAGCTGAAGATTCCCCACGCCGGCAGCGTCGGGCCGCTCAAGCTGCCCGGCAATTCGACCGTTCGGCTCACGGTGAGGCTCGCTGAGCCGCAGCGGCTTGCCATGGAGGTGGAGGCTCATGAGGCTGATTGAGCGGTCATTTCCGCATCCCGTGGTCGGGAATAGGGACGACGTGCCCGGCTCATCCTTCCAGATGACGCTGACCGTGACGTCGGATCGGGAATTCTTCTACATCGACTGCTCGGCCGGCTGCAGCAGCAAGACGCTGCGCGGGATGCTCAGCCGCAAGCAGGCGAGCTACTGTCTCCATGTCGAGTGCAGCAACACGCTGTACCGCGAAGCCTTCAACTTCATGTCGGATCAGCACCGCGTCGACATCCCCGCCCGGCTGCTGAACGGGGCCGTGGAGGTGAACTCGTTCATCGTCTCCACGGCTGAGAAGCCGAGCTACCGACCAGACGGCGTCCACTCCGACTACGGGGACGCGACGTTCCCGATCCGCTCAGGGAACATCCTGGCCGTCGGCGAGGGGCTTTCGTTCGAGGCGGAGCAGGAGTACGACGCGCTGCGCCGCGTCGGGTCGATCATGCAGATCGTCGAGTCGAACGACGAGGCCGACGAGGAAATGCGGGTGGACTTCACACAGGCGAAAATCGTCATCTACCTCTCGAAGAGCGACTTCCGGACGTACAACAAGCTGAAGCAGATCAAGGACCTCCAGAGCCACCTCACCACGACGATCGTGCTGCCCGTGCTTGCCGAGGCACTCCGCGCTGTTGCGGCGGACCCGCAGGAGTACGTCGGGCTGAGGTGGGCGGAAATCCTGCAGCACCGCCGCGAGGCAGAAGGCCTGTCCGCTTCCGCCGACCCGCTGCACGCGGCGCAAGTCCTCCTCGACAATCCGATCCGGCGCGCCATGGCGGCGGCCGAGCGTTACGCGATGAACGCGTCTGACTAGATGGGAGGCCGTCGGTGGCGCTCGACATATACCGAGAAGTGGCGGTCAACACGCTGGCCGCATCCATGCCCGCGAACCTCGGGAAGTACAAGGCGGCGAAGCCTTGGGCTGCGAGCGTGCCCGGCGCCCTTTCCTCGACGCTGCCTACGAAGCTGGAGCCGGCGCAGAAGATCGAGCTTGAGCTTCCCGACGAAGGCGAACACCACGACTTCAGGAACGCGGTCCGAATCCACAAGGCCCTTCCGGACTTGACGCCGCTCCAGGCACGGGACCCGCGGCTGTGGACGCGGCTCGCGCATGTGGACTGCTGGGAGTACATGCGCGCGCGGTGGGACGTCGAGCGCGTCGGCGCGGATCGGAACAAGGCCATCCGCTTCATCCGCGAGCGGTACTTCATCACGCGGAGCGAGAGCCGCGCGCTGCTGCGCCACGGAATCGCGCGACTCTGGTGGAACGCCCACCTGACCTTCGATGGCAACCGGAAGAACCCGTACGAGCTGACCGCCATCCTGCTCTCCCGGCTGGACATTACGCAGCAGCTCACCGAGCGCAACCTGGGCAGGTGCCGGCGCGTCCTTCACGGCTTCCTCTCGTTCCTTCATGCGCATCAATCGGCGCTGCTGACGAGCGGGGAGAACAGCCGGCGGCTCATCCGGCTGCTCGCCATGCACATGAACCTCACGGGCGGGACTACCGTGCTGGACGTCCTGTCCCAGGCGGAGATAGTGTCGCTGCTGGAGGAGCGCCTGTCGAAGCTCGAAGCCGCGGGCGATCAGGCTGAGGCCGCGTGAGTTGAAATGGCTGACTGCTTTACGCGCCAAGTAAGATCGTCGGTGATGGCCCGGATTCCGGGCAAGGGCAACAAGACGACCGAGATGCGCCTCGTGCAGATCATGCGGCGCTACGCGATCACCGGCTGGCGCCGCGGCAGCCGTCTCCCAGGGCGGCCGGACTTCGTCTTCCCGAAAGCGCAGCTTGCCATCTTCGTGGACGGGGACTTCTGGCATGGGCATCCCCGGAGATTCAAGCTGCCGACGAGCAACGTCGGGTACTGGCGGTCCAAGATCGAGGGGAACAGGGCGCGGGATCGCTTAGTGACGGAGCGCCTAAAGGGAATGGGCTGGCGAGTGCTGCGCATTTGGGAATCGCATCTCTGCGACGAGGAGGTCGCGGCGGCGCAGATCGCGCTCGCGCTCGCCGACACTTCTCAGTTGCATGTGAACGGCCGCCCTTCACCTGCTGCGCCGGGGGCATTGGGGGCTGGCGCCGGCTAAACCCCAGAGCTTCCCCCGCCAAGCTTTTCTACCAGCACGTCAATCGCGATACGGCAATCGTCGCTCACGTGCGCTGGCAGCGCGTTTGAGGCCGAGCTGTAGACCCGCATCTTCACATAGTTGCCACCGAGGGCGTCATCGTATGCCTTGCGCCACAGATGCTCGGCCGTGACGCCCTGGCCGGGCATGAGGTTGCGGTCGATGTGCCACATTAGTTCGGGGACGTTCATGGCCTCGAAGCTCGCGCGGGCGCCGGTCGAGGCGCCGCCCGCTGGACCGGCGCCTGCCTCCTGGGCGCCGGAGCCGACGCCGGCAGCGTCGTACACACTTCTCAGCTTCACCGTCTTGGCCAGCTCGCGCGGGCTGAACCTGAACAACGCCGGCTCGCCCGGCAGCGCCACGGCGTCCAGCACGAGCGGCTCTGAGTGGAGC
>JBGTBZ010000099.1:0-11116 GCA_041749155.1 Phycisphaerae bacterium | reverse complement strand
GCGGCGCTCGCAAAGCAGGCCAGCGAGCTTGCGGCCCTGGATGTGTAAGTCATTGGGCCACTTGATTTTAACTCCGATCTCCCCCACAAGCTCCGCCAAGGCGCTACGGACCGCCAGGCCGGCGAGGATGGGCAGATGCTGGATCGGCCTTGCCGGCTCGATGGGCAGAACAAAGCTCGCGGCCAGGCTGTGGCGGCCCGTGAACCAGGATCGGCCCATTCGCCCCCGCCCAAGCGTCTGGCGGTCCGCGGTGACGATCGCGGGCACCGCCAGCCTCCCGGAGGCCGCCAGATCGGCTGCGGTGTCGTTGGTGCTGTAAACTTCCGGGAAAAAGTGCAGATCGAAGGGAACCAGGCGGGGTCGAAGGCGATCCAATGCCTGGGGCAAGGTGCCGTTATCGGCCGTCAGCGGGCGGCGATCCGGGGTGGCTGGCCTGTTTACGCCCTTTGACACGGCGGCTCCGTTGCGATTACTCTCTGCGGCTCGTAAATGCCCACCTCGCCGGGCGCCGATGACGAAACCCGCCTGGCCCGGCAGTTATACCCACCTGTTTGGAATCAAGCCTACGGACTTGTCATGAAGCAGCGTCTCACCCGCCTCGGCTCAACCGCCGCCGTTCTGTTCATGTGTGGGCTTTGCCTGCCGACCTCCGGCTGCGTGCAGGGGCTGCGGCCTCAGCTCGGCTCGACGCCTACGCTCAGCCGGCAGGAGCGATATGCCCGCATTGGCCGCAACTGGGGCCTTGAGTACCAGATGATCAACGACGACATCGACACCATCCTTCTGCTTCGGCCCGCGAGCGGGCTGATGCAGTGGAGCGTGCCGTGATCCGCGGCCGGCCGGCGGCATAGATCAGGGACAGGAAGTGTATCAAGGCGCGACCGCCCTCCGGGGCCGGTCGCGCCTGTCTTGTTTTGGGGTAGGGCGGCGATGCGGGGCATGCCTAGACTCGAAGCGCCCGATGGTGCGCCTCTTGCAGGGCAGAGAGCCGGCATTCGCCGGAGGGGCGCCGGATCCTCATGCCACCTGCCGTTCGAGTCGTCGCCAATCGATTAGCCGGGTTCATCCCTCGCCGCCAGCCATACATGGTGCGCCGCAACTACCTGTATGAGTTGCGCAGCTCCTTCACATTTCCCCTGGCCTCGGCGCTTGCCGAAGGCAGCTTTACGGGTGTCGTCGCCAGCAAGTACTTCGGCGCCGGACCGCTGCTGATCGCGGTAATCACCGCGGCGCCCATGTTCGGCAACATCCTGGCGCTTTTGTGGGCCCAGCTTGCCGAGCGGCGGCGCAAGGTGCCGTTCATCAATGCGCTGCAGCTTGGCGTGGTGCTGGCGGTGGCGCTGGTGGCGGCGACGTGGTTCTTCCCGATCGACCCCGGCACGGGCCATCCGCACGTCTTTGCGGGATGGACCTTTGCACTGTTGATCATCGTGGCGCGGGTGCTGGCCAGCGGCATCGTGACGCTGCGCAGCGCGGTCTGGCGGCTGAACTATCCAAGGGCGCTGCGCGGGCAGATCATCAGCCGTATTACGGGCGTGAACAACACGATCCTGTCGCTGATGGTGCTGGCGGCTGCTTGGCTGCTGGACGTGGCGCCCCAGAGCTACGCCGTGCTGTACGTGGTTGTGGCGCTGGTGAGTTTGGCGGGGATCGAGCAGTTCCGCAAGATCCGCGTCCGTGGCGAGGCGCGGCTTTTGGCGCGTGCGGGCGCGATCAAGCCCGCCGCGATCGAGGCGACGACGCTGGGCGAGACCGGGGGCGTTCCCAGCTACGAACGGACTACGCGTGGCAAGCCGATGGGCGCGGCGCGGGGCGTGCTGACGGAGCTGGTGACGAGCCTGCGGCTGCTGCGGACCGATCCGATGTTCCGCGAGTACCAGTGGTGGCAGTTCCTGCTGGGCGCCAGCTTCATGCTGATGATGCCCTCGCTGATCTACATGGTCAGCCGGGAGATGACCAACCCGACCGACCAGTACGTGCTGGCGGTCGTGGTCGTGCAACTCGTGCCGATGCTGACGGGCGTCTTCTTCCTGCAGGTCTGGGCGCCGATCTTCGACCGAACGCCGCTCTTCCAGTTCCGCGTGTGGTTGGGAATCGCCGCCATCACCGCGCACACGCTGATCCTGGTGGGGGCCCTGGCGGACAACCTCTGGATCGTGGCGGCGGGGACTTTTGTGGTGGGCGTAGCGATGGGAGGCGGCCAGCTCGCCTGGCAGCTCGGGCAGAACACATTTGCGACGCGTGAGAACGTCAGCACCTACATGGGACTGCACGTGATGCTGACCGGGCTGCGCGGGATGTTCGCGCCGTTTCTGGGTGTGGGCATTTACCACGCACTGGCAAAGCTGTTGCCCAGCGCCGGCGTCAGCAGCGTCCCCGGCGGTCGCTGGCTGTTTCTCGGAAGCGTGCTGCTCTGCATCGCGGGGACGTTGGGCTACGTGCGGATGGCCCGCCGCTATCAGGACACCACGCGCGAAGACGACGACGTTCCGCGGCCTCGGCTCGCGGTGGTGGCCGCGGGGCCGGGGGAGGCCAAGCCTTCGGAGGCGGGTTAGGCGACCTTTTTCAGGCTTCGGCGGGCTTCGGCCAGGGCGGCACTTCGGCGCTGCACCCAGCCAGGCAGCCGGATGTGCTTCTGGCGGGCGTGCTTCAGGTGGTCCAGGTAGTCCGCCAGTTCGCGGTTGCCGAACTGTGCGAGGAAGGCATGCTTGACGGTGCTGTTGTGGCGGCGGATCTGCTCGATGAGCTCATCCCGCTCGCGCAGGACCTGCTGGAGGTCCGGGCCGGCGCTGCAGGAGTCGGGCGTGATCTGGGTGGTTGTCTGGCTCAAGTCGGCTCCGAAGAAAGGTAGCGCAGCGCCACCGGCGGCGGCGAAAAGGACCATGGAAGCGGATAACATCGGCCGCCACGGCCGGCAGGTTGCCGAAGCATCATCGGATACGCCGGCGGTCGGCCTTGATTTGTTATCGCTCCCCTCATGAGCCAGACGACTTCAACCCCCGCGCCGGCCTCCCCACCTCCGCGCGGGCCTGGCGGGCTCCGCAGGCTGCGGCGCATGAGCACGACGGCGGGCGTGGGCTTGGGCGAGTACCGTGCGGTCAACGGCTTGGCGGTTACGGCCCTGGTGCTGGGAATCGCCTCGTGGATGAGCTGGCTGCACCCGATGCTGTTCCTGCTGCCGCTGCTGGGCGTGATGTTCGGGGTTCTGGCGATCGTCCAGGTGCGCCGCAGCAACGGCACGCAGAGCGGCGGCGGCCTGGCTACGGCGGGGATGATCCTTTCGCTGGGCCTGGGCGGCTGGGCGATGCTGGCGCTGATGGGTGAGCGGGCAGAACTGCGCAACAATCGGGCGGAGATCGCAGAGCTTGCCGAGGGATTCGGCATCGCCCTGGCCGCGGGTAACTTTGACGCGGCTTACGACCTGACGGACGTGAATTTCCAGCGCCGGGTGACGCGCGAGGCCTTCCGGACGGTCCTGACCGGCGAGCAGGCCCGACTTCGCGGGATCCGCGGGGCTGGCACCAACAACCGGGCACGCATCACCACCCTCCCCGACAGCCCGGCAACGGCGGAGGCGGTGCTGGACGTGGAGACGGGTCTGGGTCAGCCGCTGCGGCAGAATGTCGGGCTGATCCGGCGGGAGGAAGGGTGGCGGTTTACTGAGCTCCCGGCCTGGTTTAGCTAGGCGAGGACGCGGATTTGGCTGTCAAGGGTAATTTCCGGCACAATGGGATCTCAACCCATGCCCCGATAACGCCGATGCCTTGGATGGATCCGAGAGCCAGCGGCGAAGGAAGGACCCTTAATCATGACCGTCACCCCCATAGAGCGTGAAAGCCGCATGATTCGGCTTACCAAGCAGGGCCACGAGTTCCGCATCTGCTATCAGGCGGGCGAGGAGGCCCATGTGCTCGCCGCCCTGACCGACATGGTCGGGCGGAGGGATTTGCCCTTCGACTGGTTCGACGCCGCGGTGATGAGCCACCAGCTTGGGGAGCATTTGTCGAAAGAGTTACAGGGCTTTGTGCCGAAGAATGCGGCATGAGCCCTTGCGGCGATAATCACGCCCGTCTTCGCGACGGGACAGGGTTATCGCCGCAGGACAGGCAAACGGGCGGTCCTGCGGTCCATTGAGGCGGCCGGATTGCCCAGGTTATCAGCCCACGAGACGGGCCAAAATGTCTCGCCGCGGAACGGGGATCGTTCCGCGACGGGCCGGCGACGAAAACTGCCCTCATGGGCAACACGCGTCGCGGCAGCAGTTCACCGATCTCGCAGATTTCATGCGAGAATGACACAGCTATCGTCTCCCGCCGCCCGCGCGGCAAACAACGGCCATTCCGCTCCGATCTCAGCCAACGGCGAGGCCCGCACTCCGGGTGGTCTTCCACCCGGCGAGATCGGCGACCACCCCCACGCCACAGTGCCGGCGGTGCGCGATTTCCTCAACTACCTGAAGCTGGAGCGGCATTTCAGCGACTATACGGTCCGCAGCTACGGCGCCGACCTCGCCCAGTTCACGCAGTTCCTGGCGGGCGACATCGGCGCGAGCTACGGCGGCGACAAGCGGCGCAGCGACGCGACGCCGGTGGAGAACCGGCTGGTGTCGTGCAAGCCGGAGGTGGTGCGGGAGTTCCTGGCCTACCTGCACGGCCAGAACTACACCAAGAGCACCACAGCCCGGAAGCTGGCGACGCTGCGCAGCTTCTTCAAGTTTCTGATCAAGCGCGGGCGCTGCACGGAGTCGCCCCTGTCGGGCATCCGCACGCCCAAGCAGGAGAAGCGGCTGCCCAAGTGCCTGGACCTGACCGAGGTACAAAGGCTCCTGGAGGCCCCGGACGACACCGACATACTCGGCTGCCGCGACAAGGCGATGCTGGAGGTGCTCTATTCCAGCGGCATTCGCGTCAGCGAGCTGGTGGACCTGGCGTTGGTGGACCTGGACCTGGAGGAAGGCGTGCTCCGCGTCCGCGGCAAGGGGCGCAAGGACCGGCTGACGCCGATCGGCTCGCAGGCGATTGTGGCGGTTCGGCGGTACCTTGCGATGCGCGGCCTGGATGCCGACCACATCGACCCGGCGCTGGCGGAGGGACGCGTCTTCCTGAACAAGCACGGCGAGTCGCTCTCGACGCGCAGCGTGCGGCGAAAGCTGGACAAGTACCTGGCGCTGGTGGGGCTGGACCCCGGGATCAGCCCGCACACGCTTCGTCACAGCTTCGCGACGCACCTGCTTAACAACGGAGCGGACCTTCGCAGCGTGCAGGAGCTTCTGGGTCACCAGTCGCTCTCCACGACGCAGGTCTACACGCACCTGACGACGCAGCGGATCAAGGACGCCTACGACTCGGCGCATCCGCGCAGCGGCATCGGGCAGCACCAGCCGGCGCAGCGGACCATCCCGGCGCCGATCCGACATTCGGCATAATGGCCGACTGTTTCCAACGCACGAAAAAGCCCACGGCTTCGGCCGTGGGCTCTTTTTTGATCACCGTTCACGCGACTACTTAATCATTCGGATGTTGAACGGGTAGCGATACGCATTGCCCTTGTTGGCATCGACCGCCGCCAGGATGCAGAAGATGATGACCACGATGCCGAACGGGATGAACAGCAGCGTGCCGAAGCCCAGCGTGACGCAACTCAGGACAATCAGGCCCATAGCGAACGATCAGCATGGTGAGCTGGAAGTTGAGCGCTTCCTTACCCTGGTCGTCGACAAAGGGCTTCTCCTCCTTTTTGATCAGCCAGATGATCAGCGGGCCAAGGAAACCCGTGAAAATGCCCAGCAGATGGGCGAGCATCGCCATCGTGCGCGAGTCGCTGTCGGGCGTGGGACCGGTGTAGGGCCCAGGGTAGCCGTAGCTCTGGCTCGCATATGGCACTGTCGGCGGCGGCCCGCCCGGCGGCTGCTGGCTCGGCGGGGGCTGCTGGGGAGGAAAGGCCTGCGGCGGCTGGTTCGGATCAGACATGAAACGCCCTCGTTAGAGAATACGGCCACGCACCACTGCTTCGCGTGACCGATGAGGATAAGCCTATCCTGCCGCCGGGCAAGCGAAAGTCGGTTTCCCGCCTTTCTATGGCTCATCCCGCCGCCGCCATTCCTGGCGACGCCAGGGTTCCTTCTGAAGCTCGGCGAGCCAGCGGCGGCGCCATTCGGGCATCTGCTCCTCGGTCATCTGCGGCCAGAGGCCGCGCCCGCGGGTCCGCGCCTGCTCCTCGGCCTGGAGAAAGGTTCGCAGGAAGCTGTAGTCCCAGCGGCGGTCGGCGAAGGCGGCCCCTTCTTCGATCAGCCGCTGATTGAGGAGCGTCCCATCGGCGGCGTAGACATAGGCAATCAGCTCGCCGGCATGGTTGCGCGTCGGGACGTTCTCAAGATAAAGCAGCACCTGGCCGTCCCCAAGGACATCCGCCGCCGCCGCCCGGGCGGCGGTCAGGCCGTGGGCGTCGACCCCGACCAGGCGGACGGTGAACGCAGCTTCGTCCCCCTTGCGGGTCAGCCGCAGGGCGTCGCCCGCTACAACTTCGGTCACGCGAAAGTGCTGCCGGTGGAAGCGGGCGTGGTCGCTCTGGGTGCTTTCACCGAGGCTTCGGGCCGCCAGTACCACCGCCAGGAGGGCCATGGCGACCGCCAGAATCAGAAACCGCATCCGCCGCCGCGCGCGGAGGATCCGGATCGCCCGCGGCTCGAGCTTGATCGGCGGAGGCTCCACGGCGGGGCAGTTTATCAAACGCCGGCTACCGCCGCAGGCTCAGGACAGCCTCGGTCGTGGGCTCGCGTTCCAGTTCGAAGGCGTCGTGGACGACCTGCAGGGCCTTGTTCCCATCCTGCCGCGAGACGATGCAGGAGATCTTGATCTCGCTGGTGGTGATGTTCTGGATGTTGATCTGGGCCTCGGCCAGGGCCTCGAACATGCGGTGGGCCACGCCCGTGTGGCTGCGCATGCCCACGCCCACGACGCTTACCTTCGCCAGGTCGCTCTGGTACCTGGCGGTGGCGCTGCCGCCGAAGTGCTTGAGCAGGCGGTCGACTACGGGGCGGATGTCGTGAAGATCGCCGTCTTCGACGGTGAAGCTGATGTTGGCCACGCCCGCTCCGCCGGCCTCGGTGTCCAGCACGTTCTGGATGATGTCGTCCACCACGATGTTTGCGGCGGCGATATCGCGGAAGATGGCGGCCTCGACGCCCGGGCGGTTGGGGACGTTGCTGATGGTCACGCGGACGAGGTTGCGCTTCAGGGCGGCGCCGCTGACGAGGATCTGTTCCATGTCGGGGGTCTCCCGGATGACGGTCGTTCCCGGCCGGTCGTGGGCGCTGTTGCGCACGTGGATCGGCACATCGTACTTCTTGGCAAACTCCACCGCACGCGTCTGCAGGACCTGCGCGCCAAGGCCCGACAGCTCCAGCATTTCGTCGTAGCTGATCCGGTCGATCTTTCGGGCGTTGGGCACGATCCGCGGATCGGCGGTGAAGACGCCATCGACGTCGGTGTAATTCTCGCACATGTCCGCCCGCAGGACCGCCCCCAGGGCCACCAGCGTGGCATTGCTGCCGCCGCGCCCCAGAGTGGTCATTTCGCCGGTGGCGGTCATTCCCTGGAAGCCGGCGACGACGACGACCTTTCCGTTGGCCAGCTCGGCCCGAATGCGGCCGGTGTCGATGCGCTGGATGCGGGCCTTGGTGAAGGCATCGTCGGTCAGCAGGTTGATCTGCGGGCCTGTAAAGCTGATGGCGTCGTACCCCTGCTCGTGGATCGCCATGGCCATGACGGCGATCGAGACCGTCTCGCCGCTGGCCAGGAGTTGGTCCATCTCCCGCTTGGGCGCGTGGGCACAGACCGTGCCGGCCAGGGTGATCAACTCATCGGTCGTCTTTCCCATGGCGCTGACGACGACGACCACGTCATGCCCCTCACGCCGGGCGGCCACGGCGCGGGTGGCGCAGCGGTGGACTTTCTCGACGTCCGCGACGCTGGTTCCGCCGAACTTCTGCACGATCAGGGCCATTGGGGCTCGGATCTTAGGAGGGGAGAGACGGTTTGATTCGTTTACGCCTCGTCTTTACCATCTGCCGTCCCAGATCAGGACGTTCGGAGTCGTGTTTCATGCTGGCGATCGTCAGTGACATCCATGCCAACCTCGAAGCCCTGACCGCCGTTCTCGCGGAGATTGACCGTCGCGGGATCCAGGACGTGCTTTGCCTTGGGGACGTGGTCGGTTACGGGCCGAATCCTGTGGAATGCCTTGACCTGGTGCGCCAGCGGGCCGCGACCACGATCATGGGCAACCATGATTTTGCGGTCTTCTACGAGCCGTACAACTTCAACGCCGGGGCCGAATCCGCCTGCTTCTGGACCCGCCGGCAGTTCGAGAACCACAGCCCGCCCGAGCGGCGCACCGAGCGATGGAAGTTCCTTGCGGGCTTGGCATCGCGCTACGAAAATGGCCGCTTCACCGCCGTCCACGCCAGCCCGCGGCGGCCGATCAACGAGTACATCTTCCCGGACGACATCTACACGAATCCCGCGAAGTTCACGGTGCTTTTCGATCGGTTCGAGAAGCTGTGCTTCGTTGGCCACACGCACGTTCCGGGGGTGTTCCTCCCGGGGCCGGACTTTTACACGCCGGAAGAACTCAGCGGCCGTTTCAACATCAATCCGGGCGAGAAGGCCATCATCAACGTCGGCAGCGTCGGCCAGCCGCGCGACCGTGACCCGCGGAGCAGTTTTGTCGTCCTGAACGAGACCTCAGTCGAGTTTGTGCGGCTGGAGTACGACGTTGAGACGACCTGCAAAAAGGTGGAGGCGATCGCGGAGCTGGATGACTTCCTTGGCAGCCGGCTGCTGGATGGTCGCTAGGCCGGACGGTGGGGGGCGGCGGGCCAGGGAAAGCGCCTACCATGGGGCGCTGTGTCATTCCGGGCTTCGCTCGGGATGACCTTTTGCTTTCGGGTCCGGCCCCTCACTCGCCAGCGCGTCTGCTCACCCCTGATGGACAATAAGCGGCTGATCGTTGTCGTCGTCTTCACCACGCTGCTGATGGCGTTGTGGTGGCTCAGCGTTACCTGGATCGGCCAGAAATACGGCTACGACCTCTCCCAGCAGCAGGAGCAGCCAACCACCCAGCCGGCCCAGACTCCACCAACCGATCCCCTCGCAGATCCGACGACCCGGCCCATAGCCACCCCTCCGGCAGCGACCACGCCGACCACCGCGCCTTCCACGAGGGTCGCTGATCCGACCGCTCTTCGCGTGCTCGCCCCGGCCGAGCCCCAGACTTTCATCCTGGGCTCCGCGGAGCCGGGACACGAGCGGTATGCCATCCGGCTGACGCTCAACAGCCTCGGCGCGGGGATCGACGAGGTCGTGCTGAACGACTACGGCCTCGAGGGGCGGGGGGAAGAGCGATATCACTTTCAGCACCCCTACCCGGAACAGCCCAACGACACGCGGCCGCTGGCGACCCATTCCGTCACCATCGCCGGCCAGCGGATCGACCTGAGCCGCGTCTCCTGGTCGGTCAACCAGGAGGAGACCACCGCCGAGCAGGTGACGTTTTTCGTGGACATCGGCAATGACGCCGGGCCGCTGGTGCGGGTCTCGAAGCTCATTAAGCTCTATCCGAAGACGCTGGCCGATGGCACGTCCGACCCGCGTGGGGGATACGAAGTGCTGGTCCGGCAGACGCTGGACAATCTTGCGGACCGCGACCTTACGCTCCAGACGGCGATCAACGGCCCGACCACTCCGCCGCTCGAGCTGGAGTACGGCTATGACCGGATGGCCATCGCGGGCTACCGCGGACGCAACGGGCGGGTGGAATATGACGCCTGGACAATCGAGGAGTTTACCGACGATGATCAGAAGCGGGAGTTGATCACTCCCGAGGATCCACCGCTGCTCTGGGCGGGGGCCAGCTCGATCTACTTCAACGCGATCGTCCGCCCCTGGCCGCTGGAAACCGGGGAGGGGGACATCCCCTACGCCCGCTACATCCGCCAGGTCGTGGCGGCGAGCCTGAACCCGGATGCCGACGACAAGCGCGACATCCGCGTTGGGATGCGGTTCTTCACGACAGACCTCCAGACGCCCGCCGGCGGGCGCCAGGAGGTGCCGTTCCGCGTCTTCTTCGGTCCGAAAGAGCGGTCGCTGCTGAAGAACGAGTACTACGGCGCCGCGGGGCTGCGATACAACGAGACGCTGGTCAGCCCTTTCGGCTGCACGTGGTGCGTGTTCCAGCCGGTGGTGGATGCGCTGGTGTGGCTGCTGAGCCTGTTCTACTGGATGTTCC
Source organism: Phycisphaerae bacterium (assembly GCA_041749155.1). Classification (GTDB taxonomy): domain Bacteria; phylum Planctomycetota; class Phycisphaerae; order Tepidisphaerales; family Tepidisphaeraceae; genus JAEZED01. The sequence goes on along the minus strand of JBGTBZ010000099.1, from coordinate 829 downwards.
GGGACTGGGGCCTTGCGATCGTCGCCCTGGTGGTGGTGGTGCGCCTGCTGCTTCATCCGATCACCAAGCGGGCTCAGCGCAGCATGATGCGCATGGCCAAGCTCGGCCCGGAGATGGAGAAGCTCAAGAAGAAGTACGGCGACGACAAGGACGCCATGGCCAAGGCGATGCAGGAGTTTTACCGCGAGCACGGCATGGCGGCGCTGCCGCTGGGCTGCCTGCCGCTGCTGCTGCAGACGCCGATCTGGATCGCGCTTTACTCGACCCTCCAGGCGGAGCTGCGGCTGCGCGGCGCTCCTTTCCTATACGGCTGGACCTGGATCGACGACCTTGCCAAGCCCGATCATCTGGTCGACTTCGGGCAGACATACCACGTGCTGTTCATTCCCATCGGCGGGCTCAACCTCCTGCCGCTGCTGCTGGCTTTCGTCTTCTACTTCCAGATGAAGATCCAGCCGCAGCCGGCCGCCATGACGCCGGAGCAGCAGACGCAGCAGACCATCATGAAGTGGATGATGGTGCTGATGTTCCCGATCTTCCTCTACTCGGCGCCCAGTGGCCTGAACCTGTACATCATCACCAGCACGCTGATCGGCATCTGGGAGAGCCGCCGCGTTCGCGCGCAGTTCAAGCTCGAGGAGGAGCAGAAGGCCGCCGAGCAGCCCACCCTCGTGAAGGACAAGACGCCCCGCACCGCACGCGGAAAGAAGCCGGAGCAAAAGAAGCCGCAGAAGCCCCTGACCGGATGGCGAGCCAAATGGGCCCAACTCCAGGACCAGGTTCAGCACGCCCAGCAGGAAGCCGCCCGCCGCTCCGCCGATCGCGACAA